>JAHFER010000160.1 GCA_023248365.1 Nitrospirota bacterium | reverse complement strand
TTTAGGGCATAATCATATTCTTTTCCCAAAATCCTGGAAAGAACAAAATTGCATATAATATAGTGACAATATTTTGGCAAATTTGTTTTTTTAGAACAATTTTTTGACATTATTTTAATAGTTAGATCTAAATTATGTATCATTTGCCGGGTAATTCTTGTTTTTATAAAGTAGCATAACTATTTGATTATAAAAGATATTTATTACAATAATTATAACACTAATGTTTTAATCTAATTTTAATGAATCATATGGTATTATTTTTGCACTGACTAAATCTAATTAACCTAATTAATGAATTATTAAGAAAGGGGAAACATAAAATGCATTGTCCCAAATGTGGTGGATTTATGACAAATGAAAGACTTACTGATTACTCTCTTGTTTTTTATGCATGGCGTTGTATTAACTGTGGAACCATTGTTGATAATACCATATTAAAGAATAAGAAGGCACCTTCATTTATGGCTGCCGGATTTTCTACTTTAAAAATTTAAGAATATAATAAACTGCCTGATATACATTGCACCATTAAATTTCTCCATTATTAAATCTACTATTTACAGCATCCTTTCTTGATTTTATCCTATAATTATCATAGAGTAACTATAACTGCTAATTGCAGTTATTATTATGTTAAGGATTATTGGAGGTAAATTAAGAAGAAGGCTGTTCAAAGTGCCTGGAGGTGGCAGGATAAGGCCTACTTCAGACAAGGTGCGGGAATCTTTATTTAATATCCTGGGGCCTGAGCTTGTAACAGGGGCTAAATTCCTTGACCTCTTTGCAGGCAGCGGCGCCGTTGGTATTGAGGCACTTAGCAGAGGATCTGAGTTTGTTACCTTTATCGAGTACGATTTCTCACATGTCAAAATGATCCGGGAAAATTTAAAGACCTGTGATCTGATTCAACAGGCAAAAGTCTACTGTGGAGATGTTTTTTCAACATTAGATAATATATCGCTCAATAGCATAGTGTACGATATTATATTTGCTGACCCTCCGTATAGTTTTGTAAGCTTCGATACCCTCTTGCGAAAAATTATAACAAATGTTAGAATTCCCGATTACGGAGTTATGGTAATAGAGCATTCATCCAAAGTTAGTTTACCAGAAAAGGTAGATGACTTTGGTATATATCGTGAATACAAATATGGAGACACTACTTTAAGTGTCTACATAAAACTTACTGAATAATAAGAGGAAATATGGGCGCAACAGCAATATATCCAGGCACATTTGATCCTATTACTAATGGGCATATAGATATTTTGATTAGGAGCCTTAAGGCATTTGACCACATTATAGTTGGTATAGGTCCAAATCCTACAAAAACTACCCTTTTCTCAATTGAAGAAAGAATTTTAATGATTAAAGAATGTTTAAACAGTATTCCAAATGTTTCTGTAGAGGTATTTGATTGCCTTCTGGTTGATTTTGCAAAAAGGAAAAATGCAAAGGTAATTATAAGAGGTTTAAGGGCAATCTCAGATTTTGAGTATGAATTTCAAATGGCTTTAATGAATAGGAAACTTGACTCAGATATTGAAACTGTTTTTTTAATGCCAAGTGAAGAATATTCATATCTTACATCAAGTATTATTAAGGTAGTTGGAAGTTTTGGAGGTGATGTTTCCTCATTAATTCCAAAACTTGCACATGAAATGATAAAGAATAAGTTTAATAAAATCAATAAGGAGTAACTTTAATGTCACTTGCAAAACGTGTGTCGTTAATAAAGCCCTCCCCTACTCTTGCACTTGAAGCAAGGGCAAAGGCTATGAAGAAAGAGGGAATAGATGTAATAAGTTTTAGTGCAGGCGAACCAGACTTTGATACCCCTGAGGGAATTAAGGAAGCTGCTATCAGGGCAATAAAGGAGGGGTTTACAAAATATACACCCTCTTCCGGTATTGAGGAACTGAGGCAGGCGGTTGCTGACAAGCTTGCAAAAGACCTGGGGCTTAGTTATAAGTCTAAAGAAGTATTGATTTCCTGTGGTGCGAAACACAGTCTTTATAATATTGCAATGGCACTGTTTGAAGAAGGTGATGAAGTTATTATTCCTGCTCCTTATTGGGTTACTTTCCCGGAGCAAGTACTGTTAAGTAGTGCAAAACCTGTAATAGTAGATGCATTTGAGGATGACGGTTTTTTACTTAAACCAGAACTGTTTGAATCTGTAATAACTCCGAAGACAAAAGCACTGATACTTAATACACCTTCTAATCCAGTTGGTTCTGCTTATGACCGGACCCACTTAGAAAAAATTGCTGAGATTGCTGTCAGAAATAACATTTACATTATTTCTGATGAGACATATAGCGAAATTGTTTATGATGGATTTAAGCAGGTAAGTATTGCTTCATTAAATAAAAAGATCTTTGACCTTACAATTGTAGTAAGCTGTGCCTCCAAGTCCTACGCTATGACTGGCTGGCGAATCGGATATGCTGCAGGTCCCCCCTATCTTATTGAGGCCATGGGAAATATACAGAGTCAGAGTACTTCTAATCCCGCGTCTATATCTCAAAAGGCTGCTGTTGAGGCGTTTAGCGGTAGATATGCAGACTTTATAAATATGATGGTTGAAAGGTTTGACCGCCGCAGGCATTATATAGTTAATAGATTAAGAAATATAACGGGTATTACATGTTTTTTACCTCAGGGTGCTTTTTATGTTTTTCCAAATGTAAAGGAAATTCTTGGGAAAATGTTTGAAAACACAGTTATTGATTCAACAGTCAAGCTAACTGAGTATCTATTAAATGAGGCAAAGGTTGCGGCTGTGCCAGGAGATGCGTTCGGTGCCCCAGGTTACATGAGACTTTCGTTTGCATCATCAATGGAAAATATTGAGAAAGGCATGGACAGGATAGAGAATGCCATTAGAAATTTAAGATAATGTCTTTAGGTATTTTTTTCAGCGTATATAAATTAAAAAGGAGGTGTTTTAAACAGTGCCAATTTATGAGTACAAGTGTACACAATGTGGATTTACATTTGATGTACTTCAAAAGCTAAGTGATCCGCCGATTAGAAAGTGTACTAAATGTTCAGGTGTCACCAATAAGGTAATATCCGCATCAGGTCTCGTATTTAAAGGTAGCGGTTGGTATATAACTGATTATGCAAATAAAGGAAAAGCCAAAGATGAAAAATAGTTGGTTCATAAATATTCTCCGAATCTTTATAGGCATTATTTAAAATCCCTTTTCTGAAAAATAAATCCGGCAATTATCAGCAGGCAGGTTATATAAAGAAGTCCATAAAGAGTTACAATAAGGATATAGGAAAGAGGGACTTCTAATCCATAAACTACACGACCTTTTACATTGAAGTTATCGAGATTAGGGAGAAGATAGTAGAGAAAATTTATTACTACTTTTAGAGGACGACCGGCGACCTTATCACCCATAAGTTTAATATCTTCTGTAAGGTGACCAATTATAAAGGTGGCAATAGCAAAGATGGCACTAAGTGTAGAAGAACTCGAAAAGGTAGAAAATAGAATAGCAATTGCAGTTATTACCATAAATTCTATTGACATTAAGTAGATAGCTTTCCATATATCAATATTAACATTAAAAATTCCGTGGCTCCACCTGAATTCGTTGAACATAAGTACAAGGTAAAGCCCCATCCCCATAATAACTGTATTTACAATAACAGTTACCAGAAGCCCAATATATTTACCTATTAGAAATTGATAACGATGGACGGGTTTTGCAATAATTGTGTATATAGTCCTTTTCTCAATCTCTTTACTTATAAGTCCAATTCCCAGCATTATTGATATAAAGACGCCGAAGATATTAATGCTTGCCAAGCCCATGTCAATAATTATTTTTGACTGCTCTCCAACGGTTAAAGTTGCAAAAAGGATTGAAGAGCAGATTAACAGTAAAGCAAAGAAAAGCAAATTGTAGAAAATTCTATCCCTTACAGCCTCTTTGAATGTATTTATTGCAATAACTAATACTTTCAAGACGCCGCTCCCCCGATCTTTTTTATAAAATGTTCCTCTAAAGTTTCCCGGTGAGGCATTATTGAGACAACCCTCCCATTTCCTTCTCTTATAATATCCAGCATCATATCTATCATGTCTTCGTCCTGAACCTTTATTGATATGTTGTCATAACTCACATAGATTGCCGCCCCTCCTACTTGAGTCAAATTATCTAACATCTCCTTGTTTATGTTACGTGCAATAATCTCTATATGTTTTACCCGTGAATCTATAATGTCGCTTAATCTGCCTACATTCACAAGTTCACCCTTGATCAGGATTCCAACTCTATCGCAAATTAGCTCAACATCAGGGATTATATGGGTACTGAAAAAAATAGTCCGGCCTTCATCCCTGAGCCTTAAGATTATATCGCGAACATCTTTTCTTCCGATAGGGTCAAGACCTGACATTGGTTCATCTAATACAATAAGATCCGGATGACTAATCAATGCCTGGGCTATTCCTATTCGCTGGAGCATACCTTTGGAAAACTTTCTTAACTGTAGTCCGATTGCCTTCTCTAATCCTACTGTTGATAGCAGGGAGGGAATTCTTTCCTTTAAAACTTCTTTATCAACACCTGATAATTGACCATAAAACTTTAAGAATTCTTCTGATGTAAGGTATTCATAAAAATACGGCTGTTCAGGCAGAAAGCCTATATGCCTTTTCGTCTCTACATGTCCTAATTCATTCCCCATTAACAATACCTTACCGCTTGTAGGATATATGAGCCCCATAAGTATTTTTATAGTTGTAGTTTTACCGGCGCCATTTGG
>JAHFER010000159.1 GCA_023248365.1 Nitrospirota bacterium | reverse complement strand
GGAGAATATAGGGACACTTCCCGTATTTCCTATGATAATAATCTGGGAAGTGTACCCCTATTTCAGAAGGCAGTTATAGCCTGGCAAGCACAAACTGGTTGATTGAAACCCCTTCTTCAGCCGAGCGGATAGCAAGGTTGCGGTGAACTTCGGGGGGAACGCGCAGGGTTATATGTCCCTTGAATTTTTTCATGCCGAGAGGTTCCGGGATTTGCTCGTCTTCTTCCTGCATCCACTTGATGGTTGCAGAGACTGCAATCTCAATTTCTTTTAATGCGCCTTCTACCGTCTCGCCGTGTGCCGCTAAAGACGGAAATTCAAGGCAGCGCGCCACATGTGTCTTATCTTCTTCAGACCATTCTATCCTGTAAGTGTATTTATCAGTCTTATTTTTCATGATTTTGCTCCTCTAATTTATCCAGGGCTTTTTGGATCATTCGCACCTGATATGGTTTAGCCATTTTGCCGTCTTTCTGGATGTTAATCCTGGGGTCTCCCTGCCAGGGCGTTTTAAAGATATGGTGACTCCCCTTTATCCTCGGTTTGCCAAAATGTTTTCTGCAAATCTCCAGCAAATCTTTGAAAGCAACATTATCAGGATTTGCCAGCAGATCCTTTTTCATGGAAGGATGATAGCATATATGCTACCATATTGCAAGCTAATTGCCTTGCAGAGGATTCGGGGCCACCATACTTAAATAGCCATGTCGACAACAGCCTTCATATCTGCCTCCTATTCAATTTGTTTTAAGCGCACTGAAACCAAGGCCTCACCACAAAATGCTCCCTTTTATACATTGCATCCCAGCCGTGAATCAATATCCCTGTCTTTGAAGCCGGCGGGCCAAGGGAGATATAGTAACGCAGGCTGTCAAAGAAAGAATTATCAATAGTCTCACTGGATTTTATCTCTAATGGAATCAGTTTCTTTCCGGTATCAATAACAACATCTACCTCATGCCCTTAATCCTGGCAGATTGAGAGTATGACTTTCAATCTGCCAACATTGCAATGGAGATTACTACAGGAATTTTTCAACCACTGCCAGGTTTCTTTCTATTGCTCCCCTGTTTTTTACAATTATCTGATAACCCTTTTCACCCATATCCCGTTGTCTTTGCGGGTCGTTTATCAGGTCTTTCAAAATGCCGGATAGATCCTCGTTCTTTTCCACCCTTATACCTGCTCCTGCCTGCAATATCTTTCCTGTTATCTCTCTGAAATTGAACATATGCTGGCCAAATATAACAGGCTTTTTGTAATACATTGCCTCAAGGGGGTTTTGTCCTCCGTGAGGTATAAAGCTGCCGCCGATTATTACTACAGAGGCAATGCTGTAGAGTGTTGACAGTTCTCCTATGGTATCAACTATTATTATTGTGTCAGGGGTAATAACATTTTTATCAGAATCTCTTAGCCCGGTCCTTTTAACCGGCTTCATCCCTTTTTGCTGAACTAATTTTACGACCTCTCCCGTCCTCTCTATGTGTCTCGGAACAATTATGAGCCTTACATTGCCGTTGCTGTTAAGACAATCTTTAAATGCATCAATTATAATCTCATCCTCACCCCTGTGTGTGCTGCCTGCTATTATTACCCTGTCATCACTTGTTATCCCAAACAGATCTCTCTTCTTCTGCATCTCAGCTTCACTTATATCAACAAACCGCTGATCGTATTTCATGTTTCCTGTAACTGTAACGGACTGCTCCGGTGCACCGATCTCCCTTATCCTCCTTGCGTCTTCTTCACTCTGCATACATAAGATATCAATATTTGCTAAAACCCTTTTCATAAACGGCCTGATATAACTGTACCCCTTAAATGTATGAGGAGAAATCCTCCCGTTAATCACAATAGATTTCGCTCCTGACAATTTAACCCTGCGCAGGAAATTGGGCCACAACTCAGTTTCCACTGTTATGTAGATATGCGGCCTTATCACATTAACAACCTTTTTTACAATCCACGGGAGATCAAAGGGGAAATAAATAATGTGGTCTGCCTCAGGTATCCTTTTATGCGCTAACTCATTACCAGTAGGGGTTACAGTTGAAAAAATAATCTTTACTTCAGGATGCCTCATCTTCAACTCTTTTACAAACGGGGCAATTGCCAGAACTTCTCCTACAGAGACAGCGTGAATGTGAATTCGTTTTTCATATGAAAATAACCTATCCCCACCCTGACCCTCCCCTTGAAGGGGAGGGAAATTAGAAGGATGGGGATTTTTCAATTCATTAGGAAGAATGCCAAGCTTTTGTTTGAAGCCTTTCCTATGCTTCTCCTTTGTAAGGATCTTATAGATCAAAAATGGAGAGGTAATCATTAATATGGTTATTAGTAAGAAATTATAGATAAGATACATAGGATATTAAAATTTAAAATTATTTTTCATTTTAATTTGTATTTTTGATGTTTTATATTTTATTTTTGATTTATAAAATATTGATCTGCTACAGTTGTCATCTCATTAAGCCTCTGTTCAAGCAACAGCCTGTATATCTCATGCTGGTCTTCCTTCAGTTCTCTTGGAATATATAATGGCTCTCCATAGATAACTGCTACACGTGTAAATGGTCTGGGAATAATAAATCTGTCCCAGCTTTTCAGGACTATCGCCCTTTCCGCACCGTAGGTAACAGGGATGACAGGTACACCCCCCAGTCTTGCAAGGTGAAGTACACCGCCCTGTACTTTAAAGACCGGCCCTCTGGAACCGTCAACTGTAATGAACACGGATTTTTTTTCTTTTACCGCCCTTACCATATCACGAAACGCCTTTGTGCCGCCTTCATATGAAGACCCCCGTATCACATATACTCCAAACATGCGTAAAATCATTGCAATAATTTCCCCATCATCACTCAGGCTGACTACCGTGTAGAGCTTCCTTTGCCACCTGTAAAGAAAAGGGAAAAAAAGCAATCTACCATGCCACAACGCATAAATGGGATTAACCCCTCTATCGAGGAGAGATTTTTCATTATCTGTATTTACAAAAACTTTTCTGCAGGTAATCCCAATGATGTATATCAGGACAAAGCCAAGAGGCGGGACAATATATTTTAATAGAAATCTTTTTATCGGCCCCATCAGATCATCAGTTTGAGGTGCGTCGTTAGTTTGCCAAGTGCAACAGCACGGTGACTTATCTTATTCTTCATCTCTTCACCAAGCTTCGCAAAGGTCTTCCCATACTGAGGGACAATAAATACCGGGTCATAGCCAAACCCTGATGTGCCGCGTGCTTCTTCAGAAATAATTCCGCGGCATTCCCCTTCCATAAGTTTTACTTCACCATCAGGAGTTGCAAGGGCTATCATACACACAAACCTCGCCCCTCTTTTTTCCTTTGGAACCCCTTCTAACAATCCGAGAAGTTTTTTAATGTTATCAGCATCAGAGGCCCCTTCACCGGCAAACCTTGCAGAATATATTCCAGGCGCCTTGTTTAATGCGTCTACTTCAAGACCTGAGTCATCTGCTATTGTTGTTAAACCAGTATATCCGGCAACTGTTTCAGCCTTTTTACGTGCATTCTCAGAGAATGTCATTCCATCTTCTGCTATCTCCGTGATATCAGGAAAATCAGAGAGGGAATGTATTTCAATGGCATCTGTTATGCCTGTCTCTTTAAGGATATATTTTATCTCTTCAATCTTACCTTTATTTTTAGTGGCGAGAACTATCTGTAACCTCACACTAAATCACCAACCAATTTATGCTGTATTGCAACCAGCTCTTCTATACCATGCTTTGCCAGTGAAATAAGCCCTTCCATCTGTGTCTTTGAAAAAGGTGCACCCTCAGCAGTACCCTGAATCTCAACAAATTTTCCTTTCCCTGTCATAATAATATTCATGTCCACCTCTGCTGTGGAGTCTTCAGCATAATTTAAATCAAGCACTGGCTCCTCATCCAATATCCCAACACTAACCGCTGCAATATAATCCCTGACAGGTATTTCATCAATAAGACCACTCTTCTTTGCAAACTTTAACGCATCCATCAGCGCTACAAAAGAGCCGGTAATAGATGCGGTGCGGGTTCCGCCATCTGCCTGGATTACATCACAATCAATCCAGATGGTACGCTCACCGAGTTTATTCAGGTCTACTACAGACCTCAATGCCCTTCCGATAAGCCGCTGGATCTCGTGCGTACGCCCGCCTATCTTGCCCTTTGCTGATTCTCTTGTGTTCCTTGAATGGGTAGAACGGGGGATCATTGAATACTCCGCAGTAACCCAGCCCTTTTTTTTATCCTTCAGATGCGGCGGTACCTTTTCTTCAATTGTTGCAGTACATATTACCTTAGTATCCCCAACCTCAATCAGTGCCGATCCTTCGGCATATTTTATGTAATTTCTGTGTATCTTTACAGGCCGTAACTCGTCATTTTTCCTGCCGTCTGTCCTTGCCATTTTTACCCCCAATTTATCTTTTCAACCTCTGGTATCTTCATCTCAAGAAACCTGCTTCCCTGTTCTTCAAAGCGGGGAGATACGTCTGTTACAAAGTATCGTCGTATGGGTTGTTCACCCGAAAATCCGTCTTCCGGCGGGGTAAGAAAACCCCGCCTATCCACACATGTGTCAACGATAGGCGGAACATTTCTGTCCCGTTTCCTCTGTCCAGCCTGGATAGTCGGGACATTCTTGTACCGCTCATATTCATAATCCTTTTTAAGCAACATCTCCTTAACCTCTAAAGCCGTCTCCTCTGCGGAGTCTATTAATCTTACTCCATCGCCCATTACCTTATGGATAGCACTCTTCAAAAGTGGATAATGTGTGCATCCAAGCACCAGAG
>JAHFER010000158.1 GCA_023248365.1 Nitrospirota bacterium | reverse complement strand
ATCAGGCAGGCCTGACACTTGAGCCTAACACACAATATATATTGAGATTTAAGGCATACTCCAACACAGGTCATGACCTCTCTGTTTCTTTACAGAAGCATGTTTCTCCATATACCAATTATGGATTGTCAAACAGTGTGTTTAACATCACCCCTTCATGGAGTGAATATTCAGTACAGTTTACTACTACGGGTTTTTCAGGGACAGTAAGCGATGGGCGATTGATGTTATGGTTCGCCCCTTATGCTGCTGCCGGAGATAACTATTTTATTGATGATGTAATGCTCTCGAAGGCTTCTTCAGCTCCTCCAGTCGCACCAACTGTTACTACTCATCCTGCAGACCAGGCGGTTACAGCGGGGCAGACTGCAACATTCAGTGTAGTGGCCACAGGGACAGCGCCTTTATCTTATCAATGGCAGAATAATGGTGTAAATATCTCAGGCGCAACAGCCGCATCATACACAACGCCGGTGACCACATTGGCTGATAGTGGTTCAACCTTCCGCTGTATTGTGACTAACTCAGCAGGAAGCGCAACAAGTAACACAGCAACGCTTACTGTTAATGCCGCAACAAATGCTCAGCCTGATTGGTGGAATTCTACATGGCGCTACCGTGTGCCGCTGGACATCAACACCTCAGTTTATCAACGCACTGATAAACCTGTAAATATTGCTATGAATTTTACACAGTCACTGACCTCGCTCGGTCTGTCCGGGTCATTCAACGAGAATTCCATTCGTGTTATTGAGGTAAACAGCGCCGGCGCTATTTTGGATTCGAATGTCATGTTCCAGTTCGACAAAGATTCCGCATACAACGCTAACACAAATGCCGGCGGTACCTTAGTCTTCCTGCTTGGCGGGACAACAGCGGCAAATGCCGCACGGCATTTTCACGTCTACTTTGAAACAGGCGGTTCTTTCACTCTTCCCTCTTTCACCCCACAAGTCAGTATTACTGACAATGTTCTTTATGAAGGGCAAACCAGTTTTAGGATCGTTACACCCGGCGGAAGGTACTATTACCATAAACAGGGGGCAGGCTTTGCCCGAATTGAAGATATCAACGGAAATGACTGGATTGGCTATCATGTCGGAGGCGGCTCTGCCGGTGAGTATCGCGGTATCCCCAATTTAGGTGCATTTGGCCACCCAGGCTATACCAATGGAACCAGCTCGATCCTCAATCAGGGTCCGATAAAAACAACTATTTCCTCCCAATCCACCGATGGCCTCTGGAAGTTGATGTGGGAGATCTATCCTCAATACGCAACAATGACCATTCAAAAGGCGGGAGAAAATTATTGGCTTCTCTATGAAGGAACACCTGGTGGACAAATCAATCCGGCAACGGATTATTGGAAACGATCCTCAGGCGAGCTGCTGACCGATAATCAAGTGTTTGTTGGAGATATAGCTTCGCCGGAATGGGTCTATTTTGGAGATGGCGCCATGAACCGTTTCCTCTATCTTGCACACCATGAGGACGATAATTTCTCTGACCAGTACTGGCCAATGGAAAACAACATGACGGTCTTCGGCTTTGGCCGCCAATACCCTTGTTGTAACAAATATCTGACAGCGGTTCCTGCTCACCTGACGATTGGATTAGGTGAAGATGCGGGCAAAGCGTCCGAGATTATCAACGGAGCGTTCAGGGATCTCAGCATAAGTGTCAGCTCTGCAGAAATCATATCGGGTGGCTCTGTCTCCGGGGCTCCAGGCATTACCTCTCATCCTGCAAATAAGACTGCCACACAAGGTCAGACTGCGACGTTCAATGTAATTGCAACGGGGACCGCGCCTTTAACCTATCAGTGGCAAAAGAATGGGGTGAACATTTCAGGTGCA
This sequence comes from Nitrospirota bacterium, assembly GCA_023248365.1. GTDB lineage: Bacteria > Nitrospirota > 9FT-COMBO-42-15 > HDB-SIOI813 > HDB-SIOI813 > JACRGV01. The sequence continues at coordinate 2,973 of JAHFER010000158.1, read as the reverse complement.
ACTGCGGCGTCCTACACGACGCCGGCGACGACCCTTGCGGACAGCGGGGCGACATTCCGCTGTATCGCTTCGAACCTTTACGGCAGCGCGACAAGCTCTGCCGCAACGCTGACGGTAACTCAGGGAGGAGCCTCGAACAATCAGCTCGTACTCATAAATCGTACTTTTGTACATAGCACATCTTACAGCGCGGCGCTGCTGGGTGAGACGCCGAGTCCGACAAACTCCAATTGCATATACGTTTCTGGAATCTCATATAATGCCGGCCAAACCGGCAGCGATGTTTGCAACCACGAGGCATTCAAGTTCTTCCAGATGCCGTCGTCGAACCCCGGCAATTGGTCATCTCCAATAGACTATGCCCATGGTACGCTCTATCAGCGGGTAGAAATTATCGAGAAGCCGACAACAACGCCTGCAAGGTATGCGTTGTGTATGTTCCAGGATCAGGTATTATCCCCCAGACACGCTTGCGGCGACCCTGCAAAAATAAGTTTTACGAGTCCTGGTATCTACTACTCGAGCCAGTCCATGACAACATTTTTTCAGTACAGTACAGCAGTAGACTGGACAAAGAAACCGCATGTAATAATGCTCCACATGACTGATGATTTCAACCACCAGCCGGACAGCTATACCGGCTTTATGAATTTATGGTTTGGCACCCCGAACTGGGGCCTTTATTACCCGATGAAACTCAGATATACAGCTATTGTGGTACCACCAGGAGGTGGCTCGCCGGTATGGCCATGAGGCTGCCAGGTTAGGTAATGATGATTTTCCTTACTGTTTAAGATACTCCTCAAGGCGCCGCTTCCAACTCTCAACTGTAGATTTGTCCGATGTATTATTTGGGGTCAGGTCTTGAATTGTCACTTTTTATCCACTTCAGCCTTTAAGGCTTTACTTACTGTAGTATAGTGTATCCCCAAATTATCAGCAATCTCTTTTAAAGTGTATCCAAAGTTCAGGTGAGCTCTGCGTATATTTGTGTTTCTTATTTCTTTGTCTGTTCCTGCGGCTTCCTTAAATACCTCTCCCAGTGATGGCCTGCCCACATATCTCTGCTGTCTCGGAATCTCTTTTATCTTTTCTTTATCTACTAATAATTCCTTATATTTTTTAATAAATCCTCCTTCTCCAAGCAATATCTGCCCTTGAACCTCTTTCCATGGCGACCCTTTTTCTATCCCTTCCATCACAAACTTTTTATAGCTCTTTTGTGCGGTTTTCCTTTCATTTCCAAATTGACCCAAAATCCAGTCTACATTGAGATTTTCCGTGGTCTTCTTTAATCCACAGGTTGCGGCAAAGCTGCTCCATTTCCAATCTTGGGGTCTTTCTACTATCTTTGCCCTAACAGGATTTAGTACAATATAGCGGCAAAGCTCAAGAAGGTGATTCTCTTTCTGAATCAGGATTGCCTTAAATCTCCCCTGAAATACATGCCCTGTCTTTTTGTGTCTGCGGTTATATGCCTGGGTATAGACGCCGTTTAATTGCCTCATACCTATTGAAAGATTGGCATCAGGTGTCTCTATGAGAAGGTGATAATGATTGCCCATAAGACAATATGCGTGACATAGCCAGTTGTATCTCTTCACCACAGAGCCAAGAATCTCAAGGAATTTTCTCCTATCCTGGTCATCCTTGAATATTTTGTTTCTTGAGTTGCCTCGTGAGGTGACATGATATACTGCTTCAGGGTATTCTATTCTTAAAGGCCTGGTCATTTGTCTTTATCATAACAAACTATTTCTTATATTTCAAGACCTGACCCCATTGATATTCTTTTAGGATCAAGGGGGATCATTTCAGCAAGCAGGGTCTCCGGTGCAATGTCCTGCTCGTGAGGCCAGGTGACTGCACCGAACAAGATGCCTACCTGGTTGAAATAATGCACATCCCTAAGCTCACGAAATACGCCGTGATCAAGATAAGGCTTCAGGTCAAAAAATCCCTTTCGCCCATCCTCGACCTCCACATAGATACAATAATCCGGCAATGGTTTAACAATTTTAACGTCCCAGTACATAGCATCACCTCACAGCGGATCGATTTTGTAGGGATTCTCGCCACTAACCGCCAACTCCCAGTCGGCTATCAGCTCATCGCGGTGAAGCTCGATCCATGCCTGCACCAGCCTCAACTGTTTGCGGGGCAACTCACCGGAGAGAATCTCGCCATCTCCAATACCAATGGACGCCTCAAATTCGGCGTACTTCGCGTGGATGTGCGGCAGGTGATGTTTATTGTCGAGGAGATACAGGCGAATGATGATCCCGTAAAACATGGAAATAATTGGCATGAATTGAACCCCTTATAATCACCTGGTCTGTGGCAGCCTAACTCTCACTATAATCCACACTATAACCGGCTGGCAAATGCAGAGCGACACCTAACCCGTTATTATACAATAACGGAACTCTATCAGAAAGTTTTTACCAGGTCAAGACTCGTTGATATTTTATCTTATTGGCAGAAAGTAATCTTCCAATCTGCATAGCTGCACAGCAGTGAGACAGTTCTTTTTTTATACATTAATACTACCTTGACACCATAACTTTCTTTATATAAAATGTAAGTGAATATTAACTTACATTGGAGGTTTTTGATATGAAGAGATTTCAGATAGTGATTTTGGCGCTGGTAATGCTTGTTGCCGCTCCTGCCATATCAGGGGCAGAGCTTCAGTTAAGGACGATTATGAACGGGATGAACGACAGGATGAAAGATATAGTAAATGCCATAAACAGGGAGGACTTCAGTGCTATTGAAGAAAATGCAATGAAGATTGCTGATCATGATAAGCCTCCGGTCACAGAACGGGTAAAGATATTAAGCTTTATGCTGGGAAAGTCACCGGAGTTTAAAGGTATGGATGATAAGGTGCACGCAAGTGCAAAAGAACTGGCAGAAGCGGCAAAGAAGAAGAATATTGATGCAGTATTGACGGGCTTTTCCAAAGTTCAG
>JAHFER010000157.1:3817-4884 GCA_023248365.1 Nitrospirota bacterium | reverse complement strand
GAGAAACAGAAAGAGCTCTCTGATGCTGTACTGCTCACCATAAGCTGCATTGCGGCGGGGATGAGGAATACGGGGTGAAAAGCAGAAGTAATCGGTAATAACAATTTCAAATCCCTCTTACTCCAGCCCCTCAAACCTTGGATCTGTAATCGCCCTTTTTTTGAAGCCTATGGTCTTGTTAATGAACAGGTTTGCCTCCTCAAGCCATTGGAGCTTCTGCCGGACAGTCATGTCTTTAAACTCCTCCAGCTTTTCCTTCGAAAAGGTATAAATGATACTGACATGCTCTTTACAGCCCTCTTCCTGAACTGATCTTCCATGGCTGCCGGCGCCTCTCTTATAAGATGGATATGTTCAACATATCTCTTTAACGGGGTCTTTTTTGTGCTTGAGTGCTCTCTATTATGATATTCTGTATCTACCCATTGGCTGAGCCTCTTGTTCAACTCATCAAGGCTCAACCCATCAGGGGTCATCTTTAGAAACTGCATCCGTACGGTTTTAAACCATCGTTCTATCTTCCCCCTGCCCTCCGGTTGATATGGCTTTGAGTGTATGAGGGCAACACCAAGGGATGCGGTGATATGCGAAAGATGCTGTGCCCTGAAACTCGGCCCGTTATCCACATAGAGTTTCCTTGGCAGCCCCCTTTTCTTTAAAGCCTTCATAAGACAATCAAGAAAACTCTCAATGTTCTCTCTGAGATAAAACTCAGCATGAGGGATCAGGCGGCTCATATCATCTATGAAGGCAAACAGATATGCCTTCCTCTGCCTGCCGTCTGCATCTACCTTTGGCCCGTGCAGGCAGTCAGCCTGCCAGCAGTCATTTGGCAGCTCTGCCTCAAATTTCCTCCGGTCTACCTGACCAACATCTTCTTCCATAACCCCATGTACCTTAAACAGTCTGTATATGGTGGCAGGGCTTATCTTAAAGTCTGCGGGAATAAGCCCTTTTCGTTGTGCCTCTTTTAAGAATACAGGAAGGGTAATACCTCTGAACTGTCTTCTAAGTTCCACAAGCGCAAGGGCTGTCTCCTCATCTATTGCACGCGGCCTCCCACGGTC
>JAHFER010000157.1:0-3807 GCA_023248365.1 Nitrospirota bacterium | reverse complement strand
CGTCCCTGTCATCAGGGTACAGGCTCTCAAGCCTCGTACCTGAAGCATCGTAAATCCGCACCCATCTCTTTACTGTTGACGGGCTTATGTAACTCCTGTCGGAGAAGGGAATCTCCCACGCTGCGGCAGACTTCTCCCTGATAAGTCTCTCCCGCTCACCCCGGTCAAGCCTTCTTCCCCCCACCAGGTCCGCTATAACACCGAACCTGAATTGAGCTATCTTCTTTTTTGCCTCTTCGTCCATCTGTACCCCTCCTTTTTGTGATTTCTGACCATCCTAAACCAGACATATCTATATTTCACCGCAAAAATAAGGTTCTGAAAAAGAAAACCTTTTATACAAAAGATTGTGAAAAAAAGATAGGGGTTTTAGATAAGATAATGTGAAAGGTTACACCGGATTGCCAGCTTGCTTTTAAGCACGCTCGAAAGCATGGCCACTCCCTGTTCGGTGAACTAATAAGGAGTAACCGTGGAATGCTTAAGTGTCTTGAACCGGTCACAATTTGTGACCGGTTCATTTCTCTCGACCTTCGATAACTGAAACATAAAATCCTCAGGGAATCGAGCAAGGTTTCTTTTAACAGCCTGATTTAATGCCTTTGTTTCTACTCCATATAGCAATGCAAGGTCTCTATCCAGCATCACCTTCTTGCCACGGACAAATAGTATTTTGCTTTCTATTAATTGCTGCGGGACAACTTCCATTTCTTCCTCCTTTTCAAGCAGATGCCATTCATCGTCCTGCTTTCCCTGAACACTATGTGCAAAAATCTCCAATAACCTCTCTCCATTGACAATATCAGGCTTGTTATTCACCTGCCGTTTAATTTTGGAAGGGCAAAAGAATTTCGCTTATAATAATCAATATGCAACATACAGTCAATGGCTGATTGAACGCATGTTTTTCAATATAAATTTGACTTGATGTTTACAGCTCTGCGTTTTGTTTTTTGCAGGTGGATTTTTTTAGGAGGGGGGTATTCCTGAGGCGTTTAGAAGCCTTGCTATGTTATTTCTTAACGAGTCAATTAATGACTTCGCCGTCTCTACTGAACCCTGGGCATCTTCTCGGTTATCTCAGCAAAGTCCTGATAATCCCCTTCGTGCCTTAAATCCATTAGAGATTGAATGGACTTAAAACTAATCTCAGAAACAATACCATCTTTTATGAAATGCTGGTTAAAAAGAGAGATGACACCAGAATGTTTGGATGAATCTTTATTTACCAGCGCAAGAAAAGCCCGCATCGCATAGAATGCAGAATAATAAGCCCTGTTTACTGCCAATCGAAAATTGGCCCGTAACAACTCATCTGTTGCTTCATTGAGTGTTATTTCTGCTCTTTCAAATCTGTGCTTTGCAAGTGTTTTCTGCTCAGGTGTTATAGCCATATTCCTTCTCTTCTAACAGCGCTACCAAATGGTGATGCCTTTATTACTGGATTCTCCCATGTTTCAGAATCATATCTTACAGTAGAGATAAGCACATTATGCTTTATATTCTCCTGTGCAGCCAATTCAGAAATTGTTTTCTTAATATCCCATGACAAGCTGGTCAGAACTATTAATATATCAATATCCGAATCTCTATTGCTATCTCCCCTCACCTTAGAACCGAATAAAATGACCTCTTTGATCAAAGTAGGAAATCTATTCCTTAGAAGTTCTGTAAACTCTGAAATCGCTGCTCTCTCTTCTGGCGTAAGTGTTAAACTTTCAACATTTCCCATTATTTACCTCAACACGATGGAAGTATCTCTCTGAAGGCAGACCCTTTACTGTAAGGGCATCCTCTTTTGTAACCCTGGGTTTCATGGCAAAAAGTATATCCAAGACAGGCGAAAGAAGCAAATAATAATTTGAAAGGTCAGCTTACTTAGAATTGCTGATGTCTGAACGTTTGAGTAATTTTACACTGCTGCCTTTCTCCACTCTTAACCTTTTACCATCGTCTTTCAATTCTTCAAATTTTACTAAATCCCCCCGTCTGAGATCTGCGAATCTTCTGTTTAAATCTGACCTGTCCTTATCAAGTCGTACTATCAGCTTCCTCCCCATACTGCCGCAAATATAAAACTCCATCTTCCCCTTGCTAATCAACGGCTCGCTGACCACACGGAACGGGCTATCCCCATAACAGTCTGATAATGATGTGCTGTCTTTTCTAATGACAACATAGGAAAATTTTATGGAATCCTTTCGTAATCCTGTCAGCTTGTCTAAAGCTTTTATCAGCTCCGGCGGTTCCCATGGGATATCCTCATGGCACCAGTCCTTAGGATTCTCAAGTGCAGGACAATTACTATCTGGGAGGCACGGGGAATATACATGGAAACCTTCCTGAAGCAGACCATCTCTGACACTGAGCATCTCCCTCGATGTCTCTCTGAGCGCAGGCTCTATGATAATGCAATTGCCGTCAGCGCTCATAAAATCGTTCAACAGCCTTTTCACTAATTTAACTCTCGTGTTTATTTTTTCCGGGTCATTATGTGCTACCTCGTTTAATAGATTTGAGAGTACGATTATATCGAAGATTCCGGCAGGGAGATTATTTATCCTCTCTATGCCGGACTTAAAAGTTTGTAGTGAACTTTCATGGTAACATTCTTCTTTAAATAACTTAAAAATCCCCTCAGTATCCTTAAGATTCTCAGCAAGGTGATCTACTGCAAAAAACTCAAGAAAAGGCTTTTTATCACTCTTAGTAAAAAAATCTAATAACCCAAGGATAGCTGTACCAGGCCCTGAACCAATATCAAGGATTCTCAACCTGTCTTTCACGAAAAGTCCTTTAGGATGCAACGATATTTCACTGAGAGGAATATGGATTTTATAGAGGTTTGATTGCAGGAAATAGAGGATATATGCCTTTCTGAGATTCTTATCTTTTAGATAGTCCGTGGAAAGGTTATCCCTTTCTCTTGTAAACATTTTGGAAAGCCTTGATGTACTGGCTGCAAGGGATTTTAATTCTCCGGCAGAGGGGTTTGCCGGATTACCATATAAAAATTTTAACAGAACTTTCTGCAGGATCACGCTACCTTATAGGGGTCAAATATCTTATCAATTTCATCTCTGGAAAGAATCCCCTTTTCTATCACGAGGTCCCGTATTGACTTATTTGAGATGAGCGCCTCTTTTGCCAATTCTGCTGCTGCCTCGTAACCAATAACAGGATTTAAAAAGGTTGCAAGGCTGATACTACGCTCTGCCAGTTCCCTGCACCGCTCTTCATTTGCTGTAATGCCTGCAACGCATTTTTTCTTAAATGCCTTTACTGCATTTGTCAGAAGCCGTACAGATTGCAGAAGGTTAAAGTTTATAACCGGCATCATTACATTTAACTCAAGCTGTCCTGCCTGGGCCGCAAGGGTTATTACCGTATCATTCCCGATTACCTGAAAACATACCATGTTGAGCATCTCTGCCATAGAAGGATTGACTTTTCCGGGCATTATTGAAGAACCGGGCTGTACCGCGGAAAGGCGTATTTCAGCAAGACCTGTCCTGGGACCTGAACTGAGCAGACGCAGGTCATTGGCGATGCGGATTAATTCTACTGCCAGCACTCTCAGCTTCCCTGAAAGTGATAAAAAATCTCCCATGCTCTGCATCGAGGCAATCAGATTCTCTGAACCTGTAAAGTTAAGGCCGGTTAACTCACGAAGATGATTGATAATTCTTTTCCGATAATCCGGATGGGTGTTAATTCCTGTTCCAACAGCAGTTCCTCCGATACCAAGTTCAAGGAGTTTGTTAACCTCATACTGAATGTCATCACTTGCCTTTTTTACTGCAACTG
>JAHFER010000156.1 GCA_023248365.1 Nitrospirota bacterium | reverse complement strand
CCATCTTTAAGAAATATCTCCTGGACTCTTTTGCCGTTTACAAATGTGCCGTTGGGGCTATGATCAATCAGTTTGAACTTGTTGCCTTCTCTAATGATCTCAGCATGATGACGGGAAATACTGGTGAACTCAGCAGGGAACTTTAGCTTACATGAGGGATGCCGGCCAATAGTAATCATCCCTTCAGAGAACTCCTGAATCTCTCCCTTCATCGGGCCGCTGATATGAACTAGTTGTATAATTATGACAGGTGGAAGTCTCATATTCTCCCGATTATATGAAAGAGTGCACAGTGTTTTAATTCATTCTTTTCTGTGACCTCTTCAGGTTCAGAGGAATTATGCTATATAATTTTGATTGCAGTCAAGAAAAATTATTCCAAAAGTATGAGTTTTTGTGTATTATAGTCTTAAGCTATGTCAAAAATTATCGCTTTTGGAAAATCAGATGTCGGACTAAGGCGCTCTAACAACGAAGATGTTTTTTTGTTAAAACCGGATCTGGATATGTTTGCAGTGGCAGACGGGGTGGGAGGGGCTGCATCAGGTGAGATTGCAAGCCGGATATTCTCTGATACAGCTTTTGAAGTCTTTTCCTCTTCTTTTTCAAAGACAAACAACTGTTCAGAGGAAGACACTACAGCATCCGTACAAAGAACATTCCAACTGGCAAATGAAAAAATTTTAACCAGCGCATTGCAAAATCCCAGGCATAAAGGAATGGGATGTACTGCTGAGCTTATTGCATTTTACAATTACAGCTTTGTCATTGGCCATGTAGGAGACAGCCGTACTTATCTTTTCAGGGATGGGCAATTAAGACAAATTACAAAGGACCACTCTCTTGTCCAGGAGCAGATTGATCAGGGGATAATTTCAACAATTGAGGCAAGAACACATTCTCTAAAACATATTATTAGCCGCGCTGTAGGGATAAACGAGGTACTGGCTGTTGATATTATCAAGGGGAAAAGGCTGCCCGGAGATATTTTTCTACTCTGCTCCGATGGGTTGACAGATATGATAGATGACATTGTTATGCAACAAGCCCTAATGTCCTCTCTTAATCTTGATCAGAAAGTCGAAAGACTCATTGATTCGGCCAAATCAGCAGGTGGTTACGATAATATTACAGTAACTTTATGTGAAGTCTTACCATAAAGTGCTAAATCACCTTTTTAAAGCGTTATCCTCAACCCGCCGTAAGAAGAAAGGCCTGCTGTGTTATATCCAATCGCCTCTTCATATTTTACATCAAATAAGTTTTCTATCCTGATGAATAACTCCGTTGTCCTGCTGATCTTATAACTGCCTGAGAGATCTACCTTTGTATAGGCTGACATAATCTTTTCCTGATCCGGCTTACCATCAAAATTCGTATCTGCCCATTCAACCCTCCTGCCTGAATGATTAATATTTATAGTCATGCGCACATCACCGGCAGGATTCAGAAGCAAGGCGATCCCGTATTTATTCAACGGCCTCCTCTGTAAATAAAAATGGCTCTCTCTGTCTTCTGTATCATTGTATGTATAACTCCCTTCAAGCCTGACCAGATTGTCTGCCGTCAATACAATATTAGTCTCAAAACCATTCGATGAAGCCTCTCTGCGATTCTGCGGCTGGAACTTACCGGATGAATTTGGAATCCACTGAATCAGGTCTTCATATGTGTTTGCAAAATAGCTCAGCGCCACAGTCATGTTAGCTGACATAACCTGTTCTGTACCAACCTCCCATCCTTTACTCTTTTCAGGTTTAAGATTGGGGTTGCCCAATGCAAACAGGTCTTCAGGCCAGAAGAGATCATTCAGACTGGGCCCTTTAAAAGCGGTTCCGTACTGGGCATACCATTTTATCCCCTCTGCCGGGGTTTGAGTAATTCCTGTCCTGTATGTGAATGCACTCTGATAGATGGTACTGTCATCCCAGCGTAATCCGGCTAATAGCTGGACAGATGACTTTAACCCTCTCTGATCCTGAATATAAACAGCATTGTTTGTGAATTTTTTATTGTAAGCCCCCGGTATATCCCCGTGCTGCTGCTGCCTCTCGTATCCAAGCGTAAGTTCACTGCCTTCATCACTATGAATGTTATGCTGCCAGTTTAAGGTGTTCATCCTCGTGCTGAACTGCCCTCTGTTCCAGGGATTGTCACCTGTATAAACAAACTCGTCATCTGAATTGGTAAAAGAAAGACGCTGATTCCAGTTAGTTGAAAAAGAAGAATTATAGTTTATACCAAGCAGGTTCCACTGCCTGTGCTGCTGGAAATTTGGTTCATCAACATTGAATCCATCCAGATCAGTTTTGGATTCTGTAAGATGTGCTGTTATATCAAGCCTTCCTGTGGCTCCGGCTGTCATTCCCAAATGAGATGATATAGTAGTATTTTTATAACCGTCTTTCTCAGTCCCTGCTTTTGAGGCAGAAAAACCAGTGGTCTTAAGATTCGATGCAGTAAGATTCAGGTCATATCCGTCTTTTATTAATGAGGTTGAAACATCTTCTCTCTCTGTACCATAACTTCCGCCCTCATAACTTACACTGCCTCCGGAAGCATGAGCCTTTTTAGTAAATATCTGGATTACTCCTCCGATTGCATCAGAACCATATAAGGCGCTAAGCGGCGCACGAATAATCTCAATACGCTCAACATCATTAATATTCATGTCAGCAAAATCAAAGCCTCCGTCAGTGGGACTGTTAACCTTGATACCATCTATTAAGACAAGCGTATGCTGCGACTCTGCGCCGCGAATAAAGACTGAGGTAGTCTGTCCAGGCCCGCCCTGCTGTGCAACACTCAAGCCTGGTGTCTCTCTCAGAACATCAGCAACAGTAGAGGCATTTCTTTCCTTTATATCTTCCTCTGTTATAACTGTAACAGTGGTTGGTATCTGCGACCTCGGAACCCCGCTTCGCGTTGCCGTCACAACTATATCATCCAATCTGATATTTTCAGCATGGACATTGTTAAATGCTGCCATACCTAACAGACATCCTAAAACAACAACTATCTTCTTCATCCAAAAAATCCTTCCGGCGGGGTAAGAAAACCCCGCCTATCCACATATGTATCAACTATAGGCAGGACATTCTTGTCCTGCTCATTTTCTTCTGACTTCTGACTTCTCATCTGCTTCCGGCTCACCGCTTACTGCTCTCTCAGTTTATACGTTATTGGCACAGCAACATCCAGTTCCCGCAGTTCAGGATTAATATTCCTGAAAGGCTCTAAGTTCTCAATAGTCTTAACCGCAGACGCATCAAGCAGCTTTGAACCTGAAGACCTGCTTATTGCAATACTGCCAGGCCTGCCGTCCTGCCCTATATGAAAGTTAACATACACAGTCCCTTCTATTCCTTTTAACTTTGCAAGGAAGGGATAGTACTTATTTTTTTCTATCTCTATTTTAACCTGTTCTATAAGCGCCTTAAGCTGATTACTGTAAATCGTTCCTTTTTCCGCTTCTCCGGTACCGTTATCCCCATAAGTATCTACTGCAGTATTACCCATACCCGAATGTCCGATTGATGAAGCAAGCAGGACTCCCCTGCCCGAACCCGCAGGTTGTTCCGCAGCTTCAAATCCCCCCATCCCCCCTTTTCTAAAGGGGGAGGGCTTTTGTTGATCATCCTCCTTCTCCAAAGGGGAAATCTTTTGTTGCGCATCCCCTTTTTCTAAAGATGCTAACATTTGTTGTTCACCCCCCTTTATTAAAGGGGGGATGGGGGGATTTACCTTGTCATCTATCTGATCAACTATCTGTTTTATGCTCCCTGTTCCAGGCACTCTTGCTTCTTGCTTATGACGTCCGGCTTCTGACTTAGGCCGCAGGCTAAAGCCTGCGGCTACCTGCTTACCGCTCCCTGCTCCCTGAATCTGTCCCCAGATTATACTGCCAGATGAACTTTCCCTGCCAGCGCTGTAAAAATGATATGGCACATAAACCAATGCCCCTGCAATTGTTATATGCACCAGAAAAGAAAAGATAAACATCAGAATTAATTTATATTTCATATAAAAATCACCGCATCCACGGTGTCCCATTAATCAGTCTCACTAACACCGCTGATTCGTAGAAATCTATAATATTAACATTGCAGAAATCCTGCTGTATCCTGAAACAATTTTCTATAGCAAGGTTCAGAGCATGACATATTATAATTCTATTCACACCAGTATGGGTAAATAAAATTATTTCCTCACTGACATGCCTTGTGATAATAGTCTCTAATTCTTTAAGAACCCTTGACTGAAAATCAGGGATTGTCTCCCCGCCGGGCGGCCGTGTATTTACAGGATCTGCAATCCACCTGTTCCATGTTTCCATGTATTTTGACTGGATTTCATCAGGGGTCAGTCCCTCCCAGCTTCCAAAGTTAATCTCCCTAAACTCATTCCTCGGAATCACCTCTAACCCATGATATTCCGCAATAATCTTAGCCCCGTCCTGCGAGCGTTTTAGGTCACTTGAGTAGACTGCACTAACAGGTTTATCTCTGAACCACTCTGCAACAGCGGTAGTTTGTGCTATCCCTTCAGCAGATAATTCAATATCTGTATGACCGTTATAAACACCTGCATGAGAATTTAAAAGGTGCCCATGGCGTACTAAATATATCCGTGTGTAATTCTTCATTTTTATTGTAACATTATCAGTATAAACAGCAGTACCATTACCTCATTCACCTCATTGACTGCCCCTAAAATATCGCCGGTAACACCGCCCAGTCTCTTCTTAAAATAAATAACCCCGATGAGGGTAATCCCGCAGATAAATGAGATGACAAGACCGCCTCTCCAGCCCATCATTACCCCGACTGCTACAGATGCAAAAATGGTGGCCGTCAGAAGATGCAACGGAGTTACAGTCTCAACAAAATCCCTGCCGGTTCCTTTGGCCGGTCTTGCATATTCAGAT
>JAHFER010000155.1 GCA_023248365.1 Nitrospirota bacterium | reverse complement strand
GAATGAGAAAGAACCAAAAATATTCTCTTATTCCTACAGAACGTATCGAACAATCCATCCTTCTTATCCGTGGACATAAGGTGATGTAGCCGGGTTATACGGCGTTGAAACACGGGTTCTCATACAGGCGGTAAAACGCAATCTGAGGCGTTTCCCCGATGATTTCATGTTTCAACTAACCAGCCAGGAGCTGGAACATTGGAGATCACAATTTGTGATGTCCAATCCGTCCGCTAAAATGAGTCTGCGGCGACAACCTTACGCCTTCACCGAACATGGAGTGGCAATGCTTTCCAGTGTCCTCAACAGTGATCGGGCGATAGAGGTCAATATTCTTATCATGCGGGCATTTGCCCGCTTGAGAGAGATGATCTCTACTCACAAAGACTTGGCGCGTAAACTGGAGGAGTTAGAAAAAAAATACGACAAACAATTTGCAGTTGTCTTTGATGCCATCCGGCAGTTAATGACACCTCCAAAAACCAAACAAAAAACCATCGGGTTTCGGGTTAAGGAGTAAGTCCTTCATTTTTCTCTCTGGCGCCTTTTAAAATTCTTAACAGCTATGCTGTTGATTTTCGATATCCTGGAGAATCGGCTACCAGAGAGGAAGCCGCAAAAGCTGTTTCGATAATGCGCGATTTGCGGGAGGCTATGCAGAATAGGCTTGGATATATTAAATAATGGGGTCTTGAGATATTGCATTTTTTCTTGCGAGTAAAGTTTTGGGAATTCAAAAAACTGATAATTCAAGACCAGACTCTTTTTTACACTCTATGTCGTATAGCCGATTAGCAGACTTCAATATCACAGGCGTGATTTCCTGGGTAGGTGTTTTTGTCTTTGGTGGATATTACTTTGGTGGTCTTCCGATTGTAAAACAGAATTTCAGCGTAGTAATATTGGCAATAATATTTATCTCAATACTTCCGGGAATCATTGAGTTCATCAGGCACAAAAGACAGCCTTCCTGACCAGAGATTCTCCTTTAGGAATTATTTGTTTCTTTGATTAAAATATAGTATCGTGAAACATAATTGATGATTTCTCTTCTTCAGAGGAAGGACAAAATCTTTCATGAATAAAAAGAACCCTGCAAAACAACATCCTTACGAAATTAGTCAGGTTGATTTTGGCATAGACTCATGTCAAAATAAATCAGAGGAGACAGGCCATGACAAATATGGAATTAAAAAAGTTAAAACAGAGTAAGCGGTTAATTAACCCCAGCTTCAGAGTTGCATGTTGAGGATGGAGTTCCGGTCAACATACTGCGGCAGTAATGCCTTGTAGTCTGCTTCACTCTCTGCCAATGGCAGGCGTTCAAACATGTACCTCAGATACCTGTATGGCTCAATGGCGTTGGCTTTGGCTGTTTCAATGAGGCTGTATATAGTCGCACTTGCTTCAGCCCCTCTCGGAGCTGCAGAAAACAGCCAGTTCTTACGGCCCACCACAAAAGGCCTTATTGCATTCTCGGCAAGGTTGTTATCAGGACGCAGCAGTCCGTCAAGGGTATAGCTCTCCAGCCGCTCCCACTGATTAAGCGCATATGATACGGCTTTGCCAAGAAGACCCTGCGGAGGCGTCTTAGGTGAAAGATCTGAAAGCCACTGCTTGAACTGCTTCAAGACCGGTACCGCTTTCTCCTGCCGGAGAGAATATCGCCCCTCCGATGTAAGCCCTCCTATATCCGCATCCTTCTCAATAGCATATAACTGCTGGATATATTCAAGCGCCTTATCAGCATATCCCTTCTTCTTCCCAGCCCTTGCTCTTGCCTTCACTACCTCAACAAACTTACGCCGCACATGTGCAAAGCAACCCACATGCACTATACCGGAACGGCCTCCCAGCGCATTGTATCCACTATATCCATCAGTCTGTATATAACCAGAATATCCGTCAAAGTCTTTTAAAAGAAAATCCCCGGAGCGGCTTTGATCATACCGGAAGATAAGTGCAGGACATTCTGCATCTCCACCACGAAACACCCACATATAAGATTTACTTGTGTTAGCCCGGCCAGGCTCATTTAAGACCTGCACAGGCGTCTCATCCATGTTGATTAGCGGCCCTGTGCGCATATCCTTCCACAGTAAATCCATCAACGGCTCACACTTCTGACCCACATGCATAGCCCAGTTGGCCATTGTGGCCCTGTTTATCTCCACCCCTATCCGCTCAAATATCTTCTCCTGACGGTAAAATGGAAGGGCATCAGCATACTTGGATATTAATGTATAAGCAACAAGCCCTGCTGTGGCTATCCCCTGTGGAATCAACTGCGGGGTAAGCCGGGCAATCCTTACTGCACCACCTTCACTCTCTACCCCTTCGCAGCTCTTGCAGGCATACTTGTATCTGATGTTCCTTATTACACGCATCTTTGCAGGCACTATATCAAGTCTCTCCGATACATCCTCACCTATATAGCTAAGATGAGCACCGCAGTTACACACCTTCTCCTCTTCCCTTAAATCATGCACCACTTCCTCACGGGGCAGGCCTTCAGGCAGAGGCCTCCTGCCGCTCTTCCCCCGGGTGTGTGCAGGAACTGTAATCTCTGATGCCTTCTTCTCCTCATCAGATGCAGCATCTATCTCCTCTGCCTCATTGAATATATAAAGCTGAGCCTGATCTACTGACTTCTCCGACTTGCGGCCATACAAGTTAGCCCTGAAAAGCCGGAACTGCTCCTCCAGGAACTCCTTCTGCTTCTGAAGTTTTGTAAGGCTGTCCTCTAAATCAGTATAGCTTTGCTGTAAGATGCCGTGGCTGCTCTCTAAATCAGTGTATGAAACAGTCTGGAAATGGATAATCTTTCTTAATAAATTTACATCTTCAGGAAGGTTTAAAAGATCAATATTCACTGGAACAACATTATAGCATAACTCACTGAATATGCAAGAGTTTCCTTTATGTTTTATTAATATTTTCCTGATATTTCAAGCAGACTTCTTGCTCATAAAAACCCTTTATGAGACAGCCGTGTAGCCAAGCCTTCCATGACCCTGAGTCTTCCTTAAATCAAGCCCCTCAAGCAGCCATGAAAGCTCGCGCCCATCTATCTCCGCCACATCTTCTCCAGACTCTGGCCAACGAAACCTGTACTTCTCAAGCCGCTTCTGCCACAGACAAAAACCGTTTCTGTCCCAGTAGAGTATCTTCAGAATATTGCGCCTCCGGTTTGTGAATACAAACAGATGGCCTGAGAAGGGGTCTAAGGAAAGCCTGTCTTCAACCAATATGGACAAACCGTTAATGGCCTTGCGCATGTCGGTATCACCAATAGCAAGATAAACACGGATACC
Organism: Nitrospirota bacterium; assembly: GCA_023248365.1. GTDB lineage: Bacteria > Nitrospirota > 9FT-COMBO-42-15 > HDB-SIOI813 > HDB-SIOI813 > JACRGV01. The sequence goes on along the minus strand of JAHFER010000155.1, from coordinate 1,619 downwards.
AGAAGAGGGTGTAAACATCAGACCCTCTGACCTATGGCATCAAGTAGCATCCTCAGTGTTGCAGGATTAAATCCATCCCCAACCTCTATGCCGTAACCATTGCCGGTAACAAGCTTCAGGGATGCAACAGACCCGGCAGATGTAGTGTGTGACGGCTTGATGGATACCGGCACAAAGCTTACTCCCCCCTCTGATTTGCGCAGTAACTTTCTCTTCCAGTAACCGAATATCTTGATATTCAATTCATGATCGCGGCAATACTCTGACTGATTACCTCCGCTCTGCTCCCATGCACAAACATGGGACTGCCAGAACTTATGCTTCTCTGTAAGTAAACTATCGTTACTCTCTTCTAAATCATTTGACATGACGGTCTCCTTTCTTTCTGGAAACCATCATGGCACGTCTTACTTAACCTGTGAAGATGGAGTTAATTAACCGCTTACTCAGCAAACAAATGGATGCTGTATTTGATACCTGGAAAAACGAAACCACCGCCTGCACAAAGGCATTAGACAAAGGCTTGCATCCCAAACAGGTCATCCATGAAATATCCGAGAATCTTCTTAAAAGTTATACTGATAAAAAATTAACTGACAAATACGCCATGTATCAGCACTTGCTGAACTATTGGGCTGAAACCATGCAGGACGATATGTATGAACTATCTGCCGATGGATGGAAAGCAGGCAACGAAGTAAGGCGAATCATTAAGAAAACAAAAAAAGGGGATAAGGAAATTGAAAAACAAGTTGCAGGTATTGAAGGACTTGAAGGCAGATTGATGCCGCCTTCCTTAATCATTCAGGTTTATTTTTCCAAAGAACAAAAAGCCATTGATGAGTTGAAAGCCCAGAGCGAAGCAGCTATTGCTAAAATGGATGAACTGCGGGAAGTACACGGAGTCGAAGACGGTTTACTAAGCAATGCCATAGATGACAAACAAAAGATCAGTAAAAAGAATTTGCAGCAAGCCGTAAAGGATTTAGGCAAACGCAATGCGGATAATGCCGATGAATACGACATGCTTCAGCAATACAAAAAACTGATGGACGAGGAAGCCGAACTGCAAATCAAAATCAAAGAAGCCTTGAAAACATTGGAAGCGGCTATCATTAAAAAATACCCGACACTGAGCATAGATGAGATAAAAACAGTGGTAGTGGAAAAGAAATGGATGCAGGGCATGGAACAGCGCATCAAAACAGAAATGGACAATATTAGTCACCGCCTGACCCAACGCATTAAAGAACTGGCAGAGCGTTACGAAACGCCATTGCCGGAACTGGCCGGAGAAGTGGAGGAAATAGAGAAGAAAGTAAATACTCACCTTGAAAAGATGGGGTTTGTATGGAAATGAAGAAAAATGACATGAGTGGCCTTGCATTCTACGGCAATTTATTGAGAAATATTAAAAGCCGTATTCGTCAGGCGCAAGTAAAGGCAACGTTTTCAGCGAATGCTGAAATGATAGCCATGTATTGGGACGTTGGCAGGATGATTTATGAACGACAGCAAATGGAAGGTTGGGGAGCCGGAGTAATTCCGCGATTGGCAAAAGATATTCAAAATGAATTGCCTGAATTTAAAGGTTTTTCCGAGAGAAACATTAAGTTCAT
>JAHFER010000154.1 GCA_023248365.1 Nitrospirota bacterium | reverse complement strand
GGGGGGAGGACAATGCCTTGGCATGCCTGATGTATGCCTTGTTCCCGCACCGCCTGCACCGCCGATCCCAACACCATTTCCGAATACAGGGATGGTGAATCAGGCCGAAAAGACATCCACTAAAGTCAAATTTGCCGGAAAGGAAGTTGTTACAAAAAAGTCCGAAATATCCCGTTCTATGGGAGATGAAGCAGGAGTAAATAAAGGGGTCATGTCAGGTACAAATATGGATAAGGTCACTTTTAAGAAAGGAAGTTCAAAGGTCAAGATAGAGGGGCAGCCATGTGTGCATCTTACCGTAATGACAGGGCATAATGGCAGTAATGCCAACATGCCGGCAGGAGCTCAGGTAGCGCCCAGTCAAAACAAAGTAATAATCGCTCCTTGAAATAAGGGAGGGCCTAAGCATAATACCGTTCAAGAGTAGTGAATATTTATATATAAATCAGATAGCAAGCAACATCAGGCAGCCATGAATAAGAACGATTTGGAATGGGTAAGAAAGTTTTTAAAGGAAGTACCCTTCTTTTTTATAAATAATCTATTCATTCTTTTAATTTTTCTAAGCTATGGTATTCTTTTCCCAATTCAAATATTAAATTGGATTAAAAGTAAAACCCCCTGGGGAGAGACCCAGCCGTATCTCTTTCTCTATTATCTGTTAATATGGTGCGAAGCTGCACAAAAGAGTGCTATCCCCCCTTATAGTGAATGGAAAGGCAGTAGAAGGAAGAAGGAATAAAGAAGGGGTCACCCAAATACCAATTTTTTTAATCTTACAATGAGTATCAGTTTTGTTTCACAGGGCGAGCAGATAAATAATTATTCCTTTAATGCGGGAACGCTTGCGGAAGCATTGGAGCAGTTGACCCGTTTGGGCCCAAGAGATGGTGACGGACACCATGCTGCTGGTTGCGATATGCGCGCCGGTATTATGGAAGGGCTGCAAACCGGCATTGTTCCTGGGAGTGTGGTTCAGGTGCAGGCTATTGGTTGGAATGGGAATGCAGAGATTACCCAGGCTGCGTTCAGGTACGGATTCGTATTTACTTTCCCTGACTGGGCTAATATTGGAAGTCTTTCACAGCCCATCCAGTCTGAATGGCAGCGCTATAAGGGGTGTCTATGGGTGCATGAAAGGGGGCATGTTCAGACTGCTATGACTGTGCTGCGCCGATACCTGAAGCAGTTTCAGGACTTACGCATAAACGGAACGGGTGCGAACAGGCAGACAGCAGAGGAAGCCGCTCAAAGGGAATTACGAATACAGGTACAGGCTGTTTACGACCTGCTTGCTTATGAAAACCAGCAGGAAAACAACCGCTATGATCAAAGAACCCGCCACGGGCGGATTCAGGGGGCACAGTTGAGAACCCGTGCTCCCAGGGGAAGCCGCTATTAATTCCTGCATAAAAATAGTTCCCTCACACCCCCTTTAGAAAAGTGGGGTAAAATTCTTTCTTGCTGACAATAAATACAAATTAAATTATAATGACACACTTATGATAAAAACCTGTAAGGCCCATATAGAGGGGAAATCGTAATATATGTGTGCATTATTTAGTCCCGTAAGATTCGGGAAATATCTCCTGATGGATAAACTTGCAACAGGTGGTATGGCCCAACTGTACAAGGGAAAGATGGAAGGTGTTGAAGGATTCGAAAAACTTGTCGCCATAAAGCAGATACTGCCCCACCTTGCTGAAGAAAAAGAGCTGGTTACTTCATTTATTGATGAGGCCAAACTCGCTGCCATGCTTCACCATCAGAATATCGTACAGATTTATGATTTTGGCAATATGGAAGGCACGTATTATATTGCCATGGAATACCTGCAGGGCAAGGATCTGCGTATGATTATAAGCAGGGCTAAAGAAAAAAATAAGCCCCTGCGGTTCGAACTCATTCTCTTCATTATGTCCCATATATGTTCAGGTCTTGATTATGCCCACAAGATGAAGGATTTACAGGGAAGGCCGCTTAACATCATACACAGGGATATCAGTCCCCAAAACGTCATTATCACATATGAAGGCGAAGTAAAGATACTTGATTTCGGCATTGCAAAGGCTGCCACGCAGAGTACCATGACCCAGACAGGAATGATAAAGGGGAAGGTTGCCTATATGTCGCCGGAGCAGGCCGGCGGTAAGACTATTGATTACCGTTCAGACATTTTCTCTACAGGAATTCTTTTCTATGAGTTGATTACCGGCAGGAGGATGTTTGCAGGGGATACACTGCAGATTCTTTCTAAGGTGCGGGATGTAGCTTTTGATCATGCAGAAGAGATTATGAATAATCTGCCCTTGGGAATTTATAAAATCCTGAATCTTGCGCTTGCAAAAGAACCTGACCTGCGCTATCAATCATGCGGAGAGATGTTGGCAGATATTGAGGCATTTATGTTCGGTCCGGAAAATAGCAATTATAATTTAAAGCTTCGTGAGGGAAGTACGGTGAATCAGGGTGGGTTTTTGATGCCGACTGCGAGCGGGCTTGCCCAGTATATGAAAGAGCTTTTTGAAAAAGAGATGGAAACAGACATGCAGGTTTTCAGAAATACTGGAGAGATCAGCATAGCAGGTGAAACAGTATATGAAACAGTGCATGAACCGATTCATGAGCCAGTTCATGAAAAAGATACCAGGAGTGAAGCGAAAGTTGAGGCTAAACCTGCCGGGGCGAAACCTTTTGAGACAAAACCGGTAGAAGTTAAACCTGCTGAACCCAAACTTGTCGAGGCCAAACATATCGAAGAGAAACCTGTTGAGTATAAACCTGCTGAGGCTAAACCTCAGGAAAGGGTAGTAACGCAGCCAGGGGTTGAAGCGCCTGAAAAACAGAAGAAAAAGATACCCCTTGTATATGCAGTGATTGCAGCAGCAGCCGGTATAATTATCCTTGTTATTGTCTTGAGGCCCTGGAAAACACCAGTTTCTATTCCTGATAAAGCTCGGCCTAATAAAACCATACAGATGCCTGCTGCAAAAAAACCGCCATCTCCGGATCCGTATGCAAAGGCGAAAGTATTACTGGAGAAGGCATTAGGTCTGATGGAGACAAAACCTCAGGAGGCAAAGTCTATGCTTATCGAGGTTGTTAAAATAGACACTAAAAGCGTCCAGGGACATTTCCGTCTTGGCATGGTTTATATGAAACTGAAAGATTATAAAAATGCAATTGAAATGCTTAAAAAGGCTTCAGAGTTGGACCCGCAATTCCCTGATGCCTATTTTAATCTCGGCTATGTTTATGCTATAAATAAAAAATATCCAAAGGCAGAGGAGATGTATGAACAGGTGGTGAAGTTGTCTCCATTATATCTTGACGAGGCGCTTTTTAATCTCGGGATAGTACAGGCAAAACAGGGCAAGAAGAAACAAGGAGCAGAAAATATAGAACGGGCAATTAAGGTTAATCCAAAGAATGAAGTGGCAAAAGAATATCTTCAAAAAATGAGGAAAAAATCTTAGTATGAAAATGAAATTAATGATTGCCATATTGCTTATAACTGCAACTTTTACAGGGTGTGCAAAGCAGATACAGAAACCTGAGAAAACAGTACCTGAACATGCTACTCATCCTGGTGTTAAACATTCGCCTGGTACTCCTTCCAAAGGAACTCCTCCCAAAAGTACGCCGCCCTCTGCTCCTGTCAAAATTATACCCGGGCAGCAGGGAGCGCCACAGACGAATTATTATACCCACACCGTAAGATGGACTGGTGAAACAATATCAATAATTGCAGGATGGTACACCGGTGATATAGAAAACTGGAAGGCATTGATAGATGCAAATCCGGATATCAATCCGAGGCGTATATCTGGAGGCTTAAAAATTCTCATACCTGAAAATTTGATGAAAACCCATGATCCAATGACGAAAGAATTTGTTGACAGCTTTTATCCAAAGTTGAAACAATCCAAAGAGCCTTCCAAACCTGTAACCCCTGCTGCAAAGGAAGAAGAACCGCCGCTTTTTGGCCCGAAATAATAGTCCCTGAAAAAGCTATGTCGGAAATATTCATGGGGAAAATGCATTTGGAAAAACACAGGTTTATTTTTCTCTCTCTGTGTACTCTGTGGTTAATTTCACTGTCTGTGCTGGCATCGGGCTGTGCAACGCGTCAAATAAAACCTGAAACAACTATTACTGTGCCACCAAAAAACCTGCCACAGCCAAAAGATAAAGCTAAATCATATGTAAGAATATTTCCGGATTTTATTGCTGTAATCGCGCGACCAGGAGATACGTTTGCTTCATTGTCAGCAAAATACTTAAATGATTCTTCGCTGGACTGGTTTCTCTCTGAATTTAATGATACTAATTCACTGATACCTGGACAGGGATTGATTATCCCTCTTCATGATTATGAAAAAGGCGGTTTGTCCATTAAACGTTATCAGACTGTGCCCGTGCTTACCTATCATAAGTTTGCAAGAAATAATGCTGACACTATGACTGTCAGCGCAAGGTCATTTGAAGAGCAGATGAGATTTCTGAAGAAGAACGGATACCATGTAATCACGATGGATGAGTTCTTTGATTTTCTGGATTTTAAGGTACAGATTCCCAAAAAATCAGTTGTTATTACAATTGATGACGGATGGCGATCTGCTTATGATATAGCGTACCCCATCCTGAAAAAGTACGGTTATCCGGCAACCTTATTTGTGTACACTGATTTTATTTTACAGAGTGAAAAGACATTAGACTGGGCGCGTCTCTCAGAGATGAAAAAAAACGGGATTGATATACAGTGTCATACGAAAACTCACAGAAACCTTAACAGGAAAGAGGAGCAGGAGTCTTTCAGGGGATATTTTGAGTCAGTCAAAAAAGAATTGACCGAATCGGCTGAGATAATTAAAAAACGGCTGAATAAAGAAGTTAAATATCTTGCCTATCCCTATGGCGAAACAAATTCTCTTGTAGTTG
>JAHFER010000153.1 GCA_023248365.1 Nitrospirota bacterium | reverse complement strand
CGGATAATAACAGGTTTTTTATAGGCTGACTTTAATTCCTTTATAAATAAAGACTCTTTTTCAAAAGATACCCTGCAGATCCCGCGATTGGTTGCTGCAATGAAAATGTCAGTTCTTAAAATATCAGATTTAAGTGAGGTATATTTAATTACCTGATTCCCGTCTGCTATTTTTTCAAACCACATCAATCTTTTTCTTAACTTTACTACATCTCCTATAACAATAATTGCCGGAGGTCTGATACTTTCGGCCTTTGTCTTTTGTACTATGTTCTTTAGTGTACCTGTAATTGTCTTCTGAGAGTCTGTTGTCCCCCACCGGATGACTGCCGCAGGTGTATACGGAGACCTTCCTGATTTTATAAGATTTGAGACAATTGACCGGAGGGTTGTAACACCCATGTATATAACAATCGTGTCTACGCCGGTACCAATTTTATCCCAGTCAATAGAGGTGATCTCCTTTGACGGGTCTTCATGGCCTGTTATGAATAAGACAGAAGACGAATAATCCCTGTGAGTAAGTGGTATGCCGGCATATGCCGGTACTGAAATGCCCGCAGTTACTCCCGGTACGATTACAAAGGGAATACCTGCATCAGCAAGCAACTCCGCCTCTTCACCCCCTCTGCCAAATATAAAAGGATCGCCGCCCTTGAGCCTTACTACTGAATTACCCTTTTTTGCCTTAGCCGCCATCACCCTGTTTATCTCTTTCTGAGGGATAATAGGGCCGCCGCCGTGCTTACCCATGAATATGACCTCTGCATCAGTCCTTGCAAATGAGAGAATATCCTTGTTTGCAAGATAATCATAGATAATTACATCCGCCTGCTCGATGCACTCTTTTCCTTTGATTGTAAGTAATCCTATATCTCCGGGACCCGCCCCGACGAGATAAACCTTTCCAATGTGTCTGCTCATAATAAAATACCGTGAACTGTGACTGTAGTTAGTGTCAGTAAACCGTCATTCCCGTGAAAACGGGAATCCAGAACTATATCATGGCTCTGGTTTCCCACTTTCGTGGGAATGACATTCCCCATATTATAAACAATTTCCAAAAGTTTTGTTGCACATTTTACTCGTTATCATCTTGTTGCACATACTTAAACCGAATCCCGTTTTTATCCTGCACAAATGGCTATGCATTTAATCTGATTTCATTTGTAGAGGGAAGAAGTCACATCTCAGCATTTCCCTTTATAAAACGATAAGTTTCACATCATAAAATGTGAAAATAGACTTATGGCATTGTTGTTGCTCTACTTAATATATAAATAATTTAAAAGAAAGGAGGTGAGATTATGATAAAAGGTTTTCTTACTGTCAGCGGACTTCTTATATTGTTAAGCCTCTCCAGCTTACAGCCCACTATTGTCCATGCCGGGGCAATTGAAAATACCCATAAGGCGGCGGTATCAGTAATAAATGTGAATACTGCGTCAGCAGAGGAGATTGCTTCAATCCCAGGGCTTGGAGATAAGAAGTCACAGGCGATTATTAAATACAGGGAGAAGCACGGGCCTTTTGCAAAGCCGGAGGATCTAAAAAAGGTGGGCGGTATTGGCAATAAACTTTTTGAAAAGATAAAACCCTATGTCGCTATAAAAGCGGATCCTGCAAAATATGAGAAATGATAGTGACAATTGCTGTTAAAGGCAGGATGAAGGAGTTTAAGATGTATATAGATGATACTTATCTCAGGAGATATGTCAGTAATCTATGTGTACAGATTAAAAACAGACAGTACCCTACAATCCAGGAACTGTTTCGTCACAATGAAATTCCAAATCATTTATATGCGGTCAGAGAATCAGCGGCCTATCTTTTTGATGAGGCATACAGGTTTCAGAGGTTCAGGCATCTTCAGGCAAAGTTTCTCGGTATAATTACTAGGCTTTCTATGTATATTGAGATAAGGGATACCCTTGCCATCGGGCATACCATAAGACTTTCAAGGTATGCTGCAGCAATAGGCAATGCCCTCTGCTGGAGACGGGAAAAGGTAGAGGAACTGGAGATAGGCGCTCATCTGCATGATATAGGCAAGGTATGTATAGCTGAGTCTGTTTTAAATAAAAAGGAGTCATTGACTCCACAGGAGATGAAACAGGTGAAAAGACATACAAAGATTGGAGCTGGAATGCTTGTGAGTATTGATTTTCTAAAACCTATCATACCCTATATCCTCTACCATCATGAGAGATATGATGGTCAGGGTTACCCATTCGGACTTGCAGGCAAAGACATTCCTGTAGAGGGTAGGATAATGTCAGTAATAGATACATTTGATGCTATGATCAATCCCCGGCCTTACCGTGAGGCCTTATCAAAAGATATGACGGTTGATGAACTGATTAAACAGAAGGGGCATCAGCTTGACCCTGATGTTGTGACAGTATTTATAGAGCTACTGCAGAAGGGGATTGTTACGGCAAGCTGAAGGTCTGGCCAGCCTTTTTTACAGTCAGTACAGGGCAGGGAGATTTTCTTACAACCTTCTCTGCCACACTTCCAAGGAGCATATGCTCAATACCTGAGCGGCCATGTGTCGCCATGATGATGAGGTTGATCTGCTCCTGCTTTACATACTTTATAATCTCGACAAATGGTTCACCTGATAACAGGATACCTTCAACATCAATATGTTTTTCTTTGATGGAGGTCACTATATCATCAAGAAACTTCTTTGCAGTGGCCTCCATCACCTGATATTGATCACCCATGTCTATTCCTAAATCAGAAGTATAAGTAAATGGTTCAATTACATGGGCCACATAAATCTTACTTCCATATTTTTCTGCCAGAGAGAGTGCATATAGAGATGCATTTTCTGCTGACTCTGAAAAATCTGTTGGAATAAGTATCTTTCCAAATTCAACCATATTTAGAAATTAGATTATTTGAATTGATTTGTCAATAAAAAAAGGAGGTGATAAGGTGCGAAGGGTTTTTTTAGTACTATTTTATATTACTATTTTCTTACAGGTCCTTTATGAAAGTCCTTCATTTGCCCAGTTAATCAATGGAGATTTCAGCAGTGGTTTATCAGGATGGGATGCAATTGGGGATGTTAGTGCATCTGATGATGGAACTGTGGTTTTAAAAACAGGTGGCATAAATGGTCTGTATGTGACATCACTTTCAACAAGCTTCATTATATTCGGCGACAGCTTAGACTTCAGATACTATTTTGACATAAACGGTTCTGATGAAATTATAAATCCTGGGTTTGATTTTTCCGGCCCTGACTTTTTTCAGATGACTTTAGAGGCAGGGACAGAGGGGTGGTTTGATATACCCCTTGCATGGAATCCAACAGGAGGCTTTGTCCCCTTTTCTCTGGATATATCCCGAATACCGCGCGGCACATTGGCGAGACTGACCTTCTTGCTTTTTGATGAAGATGACGGGCAGAGGTCAATAGCCGGGATAGATGATGTTACTGACCCTTTACTGCCGTCTCATCCTGTTACGGAACCTGGAACCTTAATCCTGCTTGGCAGCGGTCTTATTGGGGTATATGCATACAGCAGGCACAGGGGAACCCGACGAACATGGGGTTGCATCCTAATGCTTATAATGATTCATATTTCCAGCAGTACTGCCTTTGCTCAATTGCAGGAGATAAATGTTAATGATAAGACCGCACTTGAATTTACCTCTCCGGTTTTCAATACAAGAACAAATACACTGACCCTGAATATGGGGATAACTAATATTTCTGATACCACTATCTTTATACCCATGAAGGTGGTAATTACAGGGATAAGCAGTCCTTATGTATCAGTATCAAATCCTGATGGTTATACACCTGAAGGTCTACCCTTTTTTAACATGGATTCTTTTGTTGTTAATAAAGGTCTCCTGCCAGGAGAAAAATCCCAGGCATCGAAAATATCTTTTCACAATCCAAAAAAGGTTAAGTTCCGCTGGAACCAGGATGTGATAGCGTTTGCTGATATGCCGGTTGATACAGGTCCGGTGATTTACAATATATGTGTTATCCCCGGAGAGCTACCGCCTGTATGTGAATTTGATTATGATAACTCTGATGCAAAAAATCCGGAGTTTGAACGGGTCTTACAGAATACTATGCCTGAAATGTATCTGTACGAGCAGGTCCGTGTCTATGCGTTTGATTATAATGACCTGCCAATTAAGGTAATGATAAACGGGCATGAGGCTTCATACAACGGGAATGGATTTTATTATTACAGTGCTCTGACCCTTAAACAAGGGTCTAATACTCTTAACGCAGTAGTTACAAATGATGCGGGTATTAGTATAAGCCGCGATATAACAATGAATATTGATTCTGTTCCGCCTGCTATAACCATTCTGAATGCAGCAGGATTAGCAATAGTTACTTCACCTGAGATTGTTATAAACGGAAGCGTTGATGATCCTGAAATAAATACGATCACACTGAGAAAGGATTTCATTAACAGCGAAGATGTTCCGGTTGTTAACGGTGTATTCAGTGCAAATGTAATCTTGACTGCAGGCCATAATAACCTGAGTTTTGAGGCAGTAGACAGGACGGGTAATTCAGGAAATTACAATCTTGATATAACCCGTGTCTATTCAATATCAGGAGATATTAGAGGGAAGGTATACAACAGTGTACTTGGTATTCCAGTCAGCGGTGCGGTAATTACATTTAACGCAAGCGGAGGCGCTTTGGGAACAGTGGTTTCCGGTGAAGCTGGTGCATACAGTATTAATGGTGTTAATAGCGGTGATGTAACCCTGCTTGTTGAAAAGGATGGATATGACCCTGTAAATATAAAGGTCTTTTCTCCGGGAGGTAACACACCAGACTTATATGATATAGCGCTTATACCTTCGGCGGGTATTGATACCTTTACACTTACAGGTCAGGTACAGGATACCGGAGAATCCCCTGTATCCGGAGTGGAAATATCTGTCAAAGATACCACA
>JAHFER010000152.1 GCA_023248365.1 Nitrospirota bacterium | reverse complement strand
TCTCCGATTTTACAGTGATTAATCCCCGATGTCTCTTTATTATGGAATAGGAAGTAGCAAGGCCAAGACCGCTTCCATTCTCTTTAGTTGTAAAATATGGGTCAAATATCTTCTGCAGGTAATCTTCCGGTATCCCAACACCTTGATCTGTGATCTCTATCTTTACATACTTTCCTTTTGTTATAGGAAGGGGCTCTTCTTTCTCAACAGTGATATTCTCACAACGCACCTTGACTATCCCACCCCCTGGCATAGCCTGGTCAGCATTGATAATCAGGCTTTGAATTACCTGGCTTATTTGCCCTTCATCGACTTCCACAGGCCAGAGTCCGTCTGCAAAAGAAAGATTGCACCTGACATTTGAGCCTCTAAGTGTAAACTCGATAGAATCCTCAATTAACCCCCGTATAGAAATTGTCTTCTTAATAGGAGCTCCACCTCTGGAGAAGGTCAGTAGCTGCTGGGTAAGATCCCTTGCCCTAAGGGATGCCTTCTCCGCCTCTGCCAATATTTTAAACATATTATCCTCTGGGGATACCGATAGTTTTGCAAGGTCTATATTACCTATGATTCCGGTAAGGAGATTGTTAAAATCATGGGCAATGCCGCCGGCAAGGACACCCAGAGATTCAAGTTTATGGGACTTTAACATCTCTTTTTCGGCCTTCTTGCGATCAGTAATATCCCTCACCACGCTTACCCAACCAATCCGTTTGCCGTTTGCGTCTTCCAATGGAAAAACACTGTGCTCCGTGGGGAAGACTGTCCCATCCTTACGCCTCATTCTGAAATCAAACTGACTCAGGAATCCTCTCTCTTCCACAGAACTATATAGATTTTTCCTGAACTCTTCGAGAGTAGTCTCATCAACATGCAAAAAAGTTGTAGTCTTGCCTATAATCTCCTGACGGCTATAACCAAATATCTTCGAGGCTGCTGGGTTGCAGTTCATGATTTTCACAGTGTCGGCGCCAATAATAAAAACAGCATCGTTCAGGCTGGCAAGCGTCTTCTCCATCAATTGATGGGACTCCCGCAGTTCCTCATCAATCCTCTTATGCTCTGTAATGTCGGTTATTACGGATATAAATCCGGTTACCTTACCTTCCTTGTCACGTTTGTAGTTCCAGTCAACCTGGACATCAATCACCCTGCCATCCTTTGTCCTGTCCTGTGTAATGCACGGAGTTGGCAGAGGTTGTTCTCTCACGAGCATTTCCAGGCATTGCCGTAATTCTTCACGCCCCTCCTCTTCTGATACCGCCAGCATATCCCAGATAGCTTTCCCAACCAAATCTCCTTCCTTGTAACCATGCATATTACTATGAGCCGGGTTACTGAAAGTAATGATTCCTGTAATATCAATTTCCTGGATGCCGTGTGGTATGGTCTCGACAAGAGTTCTGAAGCGTTGCTCACTTTGCGTGAGCGAGTCATATATCAGCTTGCGCTCGATTTCTGATTCTTCCAGTTCAGATATTTTTTTGCGCATCTCTACCAGTTCATCAATGAGTTGTTCTTTTGTTTTGTTTTCATAGTTCATGATTAAGAATCTAATGGTAAAAAAGACTTCAGACGCCTACATATAGCCGCTGACCCGAATTTAAAAAGTATTAAACAATGAATTATTAGAGTATGTCAATCTATATTTATTTAGTTTCCCTCTCTTGTATGAGTCTGCCATTTATGGTAGATTCTTCACGCCATGACTGAATCCATTAAGAAACCGGAACTATTGGCCCCTGCAGGGGATTTTGAGAAGATGAAGACTGCTGTTCACTATGGCGCCGATGCGGTATATCTGGGGGACGGCAGGTTCAGCCTTCGTGCCATGACCGGCAATTTTAATCTGGATGGCATAGCCGGGGCTGTTGCCTATTGCCGGGAGCGGGGGGTAAAGGTCTATGTCACTGCAAATATATTTCCCCATAATGAGGATATTCCGGGACTTCGCGAACATATAGGGCTCCTCGGCGAGATAGCTCCGGATGCATTGGTTGTTTCTGACCCCGGTGTAGTAAAGCTTACCAAAGAGATAGCGCCGGCCCTGTCAATTCATATCAGCACTCAGGCCAATATTACCAACTGGCTCAGTGCCCGATTCTGGCAGGAGATGGGCGCTTCCCGGATTGTCCTTGCACGGGAGCTGTCCCTCCCGGAGATAAAGGAGATTCGCAGTCAGACCACCCTTGAGCTGGAGGCATTTGTTCATGGCTCTATATGCATCTCCTACTCAGGCCGGTGCTACCTGAGCAGCTTTATGGCGGACAGGAGCGCTAATCGCGGTGAGTGCACCAATTCCTGCCGTTGGAACTACTACTTAGTTGAAGAAAAGCGGCCGGGTGAGTACTTTCCTATCATGGAGGATGACCGTGGAACGTATGTTATGAGTTCCCGAGACCTCTGCACCATCGGGCATGTCCCCGAGCTTATTGAAGCAGGTATAGATAGCTTCAAGATAGAAGGACGCATGAAAGGGATAAATTACGTGGGTGGGGTGGTAAAGGCATACCGTGAGGCCATTGATACCTTTTGCACATCTCCTGAAGATTTCAGTCTCAATGACCGTCTGATGAGAGAGCTTCAGATGATCAGCAGCAGGGGGTACACAGAGGGTATGTACTTTGGTGAACCTGATGAACGCGACTACAACTTTGATAAGTCATCGTACCGGATGAGTCATGACCTGGTGGGTGTTGTTAAAGAGGTGGTTAATGGTTTAGCTGTTGTCCTCCTGAAATCTAAACTAACAGTGGGGGAGTCAGTTGAATTTCTCAGTAGTGGTGTAGAGGATACAAGATATACCGTTAATGAAATGCTGGGTGAAGGTGGTGAGGTGAAGCATGTGGGAAAAAATACGGAAATTATACGCATACCAGTTCCATCATATGTAAGAGCCGGAGACCTGATTCGCAGGGAAAAGACCGCCCCTCAACAATTTATTATACAGAAAAAAACAGTTTAAGAAGTTCATCGCAGCCTATTCTATCTTTTGCTGAGAACATAAAGATTAATTTGCCGCCGGATTCAGTATAAAATTCTTCCATTTTTTTACGGATATCATTTTTCTTTAATTTATCTATTTTATTTGCGACTATTATAACATTATGACCTGATTCATCCAGTATCTCTATTGCCAATTTATCAGAATCAGTTACACCAACTTTAGAATCAATAATAACTACTGTATATCTTGGCTTTACCTCTGAATCTCTTACATACCATTCAATATTTTCATTAACTTTATCAGATGCTTCCTTAGACATCTTAGAGAATCCATAACCAGGCAGATCAACAAAATATATTTTATTATTGATAAAGAAAAAATTTATTTCCCTGGTTTTTCCCGGACTGGCGCTTGTCCTTGCCAAGCCCTTCTTACCGGTCAGGCAATTTATAGCGCTGGACTTGCCCACGTTTGACCTTCCTATGAAAGCCACTTGTGGAATACCGTCAAATAAAATCTTGTCTGTCCCTATTATACCCTTTACAAATTCTGCTGTCTTAATTTTCATGAATAATCTTCTCCATCAAATCCCCAATCAAGCCTCATAGGTGTTATCTTGAATTAAACTAAGATGAACTTGTCTCCTTTAATTTTACACACAGGACATGATTCCGGTGGTTTCCCGAACTCTATATATCCGCACACCGGACAGAGATAAAAAGCTGCTTCGGTCAAATCTTCTCCACGCTGAACTGCCTCCAGCGCAAGTTTATAAAGTTGGGCGTGAACTTCTTCTGCCTTGACAGCGTAACCAAACATACGCTTCGCCTTATGCCCCTCAGCCTCAGCCTGACTAAGCATGGGTGGATACATCTCTGTGTACTCATGTGTTTCACCCTTAATTGCAGCCAGAAGGTTCTCAGCAGTAGAACTGACGGCTTCAAGTGAATGAAGGTGTCCCTCGGCATGAATCCGTTCTGCCTCTGAAGTGGTACGAAATAACTGTGCTATATGTGGTAACCCTTCCTGCTCTGCCTTTTTGGCAAAGGCACGGTACTTCTGGATAGCCTGGCTCTCGCCGGCAAATGCTTCCTTAAGATTATCTGTTGTGTCTGACATAGGCTATTCTCCTTTTTTTCAACCGTTCTTGTTTCTGCTAAACAAGGCTGATACAATGGGTACAGCCAAGAAAATTATTATATCACAACGAGGTCTGTCAAAGAAGTCTGCCAATGCAGACTGATTGGTAATTGATATTTCGCAATTATCTTATGGGGGAACGGTAAAACATTAACATAACGGAAAGGAGAAATATTTATGTCACGTATAAACAATGTTGATATTGATAAAGTAAAGGCATTTGAAGAGGCAATCAAAGGAGATCCATCAAAGGCAAGGAAGACACAGGTTATAGAAGGGGAGTGGAATGTTAAAGAGGACAAGGCACAGTTTAAGTCCACTATTAAATTTGAAAACGGACAAACTGTATTTGAGACAGACAGTCCGACATTTATGGGAGGTGGAGGAAATTTAGCCGGTCCCATGCACTATTGCTTCTACGGGCTTGCATCCTGCTACACAGCCACATTTGCTACAATGGCATCTATGCTGGGAATAGAGTTAAAGAAACTTACAACCCGAGTTGAAGCAGATGTAAACTTTAGCAGGGTATTCGGCCTTGGTGACAACCCGGTAATGGAAGAGGTCAGGGTAACATTGAATGTGGTAAGCGATGCACCAGAGGCTAAGATAAAAGAGGCAGAGGAACTGGCAATCCAGCGATGCCCGGTGGTCTTTACACTAAAGAATCCGGTTAAACTGACGCCGTTTATTAAAATAACAAGGGATTAGCAGTAACTCATATTTTCCTAATATTCTTAATCATATTTATCACATGTAGGGGAGGGGCTTGTCCCCTCCAGCTTTTGCGACATCTTTATCCTTTTAAAATATCGTCAGCAGTAGTAAAAGATACTTTCTTCTTTTTCTCTTTTTCTTCGTATCTCGTTATAGTATCC
>JAHFER010000151.1:1520-4966 GCA_023248365.1 Nitrospirota bacterium | reverse complement strand
GTTAAATAACCTGAATAAGAAGGTGTCAGTAGTTGAGCTTGGTGACAGGGTGCTGGTTAAGGCGTTAGATCCGAGATCCTCAGATATTGCAGAATCCCTTATGAAAGAAGGCGGCATAGAATTCTATTTAAATGATACAGTAGAGGCGATTGCCGGGGATAGGGAAATTACCGGTGTTAAACTAAAAAGTGGAAAGTTTATCGCATGCCAGGCTGTTATTACCGCAGTTGGTGTTGTGCCAAATGGTGCGTTGATGAACAACACCGGCCTCAATTTTAACAGGGGGCTTGAGGTAGATGAGTGTATGGGAACAAATATAGCAGGTGTCTACGGGGCAGGTGATGTTGTAAAGGCAATTGATATTACAGACGGACAAAAGCGTTCGCTGCCTCTGTGGCCTTTAGCCTATCAGCAGGGTATAGTAGCAGGTTCCAATATGGCGGGCGCAAATTATCCTTATGTTGGCGGCCTTCCCATGAATTCTTTGAAGTTCTTAAAAATGCCTATACTTTCAGCAGGGATCACAACCCCTCCGGATTCAAGTTATAAGGTTGTATCCATAGATGACCCTAAGACATCTTTTTACAGGAGTCTTGTAATTAAAGACGGCAGCCTTAAAGGCTTTGTTACAGTTGGATCAATAGACGGGGCCGGGGTGTTAACCGGACTAATAAAAAATAAGATAAACATAGAGGATATTAAAGATACACTGCTTCAGCAGAGGAGGATAGGTTTGATAAATCTGCCGAAGGAGTGGAGGAACAGGTTTTTTACCAGAAGGGACGAAACCGGTTACCACGATTAGCTTACGTTGAAAAACGTGGGGTACCTGTTGCGCTGAAAGCAAATGCAACGGGTCGTGCGGCGTCAGGACTGCGGGTTCTTCGCCTCAACGTACAGGAAGTACGCCTCGGCTTGAACCCTTGTCCTTCCTTGCACCTGGGCATTTTTGAACGTAAGCTCGGAGTACATATTTTATAGCTAATTGGAGTATGTGAGGTAAATAACATGATGAATATTAATAGAAAATATAGTGACCCCAGGGATACAAGCGGATGCGGGCTTGTGGGTTTTATAAATAGAGACGGGCAGTGTGTTGATGGAAGTTATATCAAAAAGTCTCTCTGTCTCATGAAAGATAGAGGAAATGGTCTGGGGGCTGGATTTGCCGCCTATGGCATTTATCCTGACTTGGCAGACTATTATGCCATACACATAATGATGGATGACGCTGATGTGAAATCAAAGGTAGAAAAGGTCTTATCTGAGTTTTTTTTAGTCCACAGAGAGGAAGAGATCCCAACAAGGGCCAATCCGTTCATTAAGGACCCTCCTATATTCTGGAGATACTTCGTGAAACCCAAAAAAGAGGTGATGCTGACCTTTGAAGGTGATGATGACCTTGTTGTTCGTGCTGTTATGAGTATGAATAATAATGTCTCAGGCGCCTATGTAATCTCAAGCGGAAAGAATATGGGGGCATTTAAGGGTGTTGGAGAGCCCGGGGATATTGCAGACTTTTTTATGATAGAAGATTACAGGGCTTACATCTGGATGGGCCACACAAGATTTCCTACCAATACCCCGGGATGGTGGGGAGGCGCTCATCCATTTACCATTCTGGACTGGTCCATTGTACATAACGGCGAGATTACCAGTTACGGCACAAACAGGGCATTCCTTGAGATGTTTGGATATAAGTGCACGCTACTTACTGATACTGAGGTTGTGGCCTATGCACTGGACTTTCTCATCAGACAGCATAAGATGCCTCTTCGTGCGGCCTTTTATGTCCTTGCCAGTCCCTTCTGGAAAGATATAGACATAGAGGGAATTGAGAATAAAGATTTTGCTGAGGCATTAAAGGCAATGCGTATACAGTATGCCCCTCTTCTGCTTAACGGGCCGTTTGCCATACTCTTTGGCTGGAAGTCCGGTCTGGTAGGGTTTAATGACAGGATTAAACTGCGCCCCCTCTTTGCCGGTGAAAAGGATGAGACATTATATATGGCAAGCGAGGAGGCAACAATAAGGGAAATATGTGAAAAACCTGACAGGTTATGGATGCCCAGGGCAGGAGAGCCTGTTATCGGGATGGTAAAGGAGGGTGTTTAAAATTGGAGATAGATGCCGCATCTGTTCACTACCGTGACCTGAATGAAGAGATAAACAGGGTCATAAATGAAGGTGTGAAACATATTGTACTCAGAAATGTAAATGGGCAGCGTTTTATCGGTGCAGGCCTTCAGGGGAGCGATATAAAGATTGATGTTTATGGAGTACCCGGAAATGATATGGCAGTATTTATGGACGGTCCATCTATAGAGGTATTCGATAATGCACAGGATGGCGTTGGAAATACGATGAATGCTGGAAATATTTATGTGCATGGTCACGCAGGAGATGTCTGCGGATACGGTATGAGAGGAGGCAGGATGTATGTCCGCGGTGATGTGGGCTACAGGGTGGGTATCCATATGAAGGCATACATGGAAAAGGTACCGACCATTGTTATCGGCGGGACAGCAGGACACTTTCTCGGTGAGTATATGGCAGGCGGGGTAATTATTTTGTTAGGTCTTGAAAAAAGACCCGGCCACCAGATTGCAGGTGATTATCTTGGAACAGGTATGCACGGCGGAACTATATTTGTGCGGGGTGAAGTAGATAGCAGAAGGGTAGGAAAAGAGGTTGGCATAGAGAAGCCTGATGATAAAGAATATGAGATTCTGAAGAAAGAGGTTTCAGAGTTTGCAAAGGTGTTTCACCTCAATTTTGAAGAGATTATTTCCACACCTTTTGTAAAGCTTTATCCTAAAACACATCGTCCGTATGGGCCCCTCTATAATTCAAGATGGGTCTGGCAAAGGGAATGAACATTTCCAAATTGCAGGGATTTGACTATAAAACAGTTTTTTGCTATCCTACGTTGTATTTTTAATCTATAAGCCCATGAGTTCTTAAACCCTTTCAGAGGAGACTGGGGTGCTGGGTACTTTATGTAGAAAGGTGACCGTAGATATGGCTGCTGAAAAACATTTAGAAGAAAAATATGATGAGATCAGGAAAGATCTTGAAAAGCAGAAGGCTGCCTTATTAGCAGAGGCAGGGATGATAATTGGGACCGGTCTTAACCAGGATAAACTAAATTTCCCGGACATGACTGACCAGGCTGCTGCTGAGGCGGATAATAATTTTACATTAAGGCTGAAGGAGAGGGAACAGAAGCTTTTAAAAAAGATAGATGAGGCGCTTGAGCGTATAGCAAATGGTACATTCGGGATGTGTGAGAGCTGCGGAGAAGAAATAAGTTATAAACGCCTTCATGCGCGTCCGGTTACGACACTATGTATTGAATGTAAGACTAAACAGGAAGAAGAAGAGAAGTTGAGAGAGTAGGGGATTACCGGTTAGCGTGACCGTTGTCAGTGCCCATGGAATATGCT
>JAHFER010000151.1:0-1510 GCA_023248365.1 Nitrospirota bacterium | reverse complement strand
CGCAGGGAGATATTATCTCTGTTGAGAAGATTACAGGAGACCCCGGAGCATCAGTAGAGTTTGTTAAGGTGCTGGCAGTAGGGAGCGGAGAAAATATGAATGTTGGAAAACCCTACGTTGAAAATGCAAAAGTGGTTGCCAGTATTATTGCACAGGTGAGAGCAAAAAAGGTTATGATATTTAAAAAGAAGCGCAGAAAGAACTATCAGCGGACAAAAGGGCACAGACAGTACTTAACAAGACTAAAAATACAAGAAGTCATAGGATAAGGGGGATTCTTAATGGCACATAAAAAAGGACAGGGGAGTAGTAGAAACGGACGTGATAGTAATTCGCAGAGGCTTGGGGTTAAATGCTTTGGTGGTCAGATGGTTCCTGCGGGTTCAATAATAGTACGGCAGCGCGGCACCAAATTTCACCCAGGGTTCAATGTCGGAAAAGGCAGCGATGACAGCCTATTTGCAAAGATCTCCGGAGTTGTTACATTTGAGCGTGTAGGAAGGGACAAAAAGAGGGTCAGTGTATATCACATTATGTAGGCTGATTATACAGTAAAAGTTCCAAAAAGTCATGCAAACGGACTGTTTTGTAAAAAGCTCCAGGTGCAAGGCGCGCAAATCCAGAGGAATGAGGCGTACTTTGTTGTTACGCCGCAATGACGAAGGATGCAGCGCAACGCCGCAGATGGACTTTTTACGAAACAGTCAAATTTAATATCTGCCCCAGGTTCTTTTTACAGTATCTGGGGTTTTTTAATTTGTATTAACCACAGAGTCTTCAATGTCATTCCCACGGAAGTGGGAATCCAGAGCCGTGACGTAGTTCTGGATTCCTGCTTCCGCAGGAATGACGGCAAGCTGCAGGGTTCTAAATTGTTTATAGACCGTATAAAAATATTCGTCCAGGGCGGGAATGGTGGAAACGGTTGTGTAAGTTTTCGCAGGGAAAAGTATGTCCCGCGTGGAGGACCTAACGGTGGTAATGGGGGTAACGGCGGCGACATAATTATTATAGCCTCCACAGACCTGTATACACTTATTGATCAGAAATACCAACAGCATTATCTGGCTGAACGCGGAGAACATGGTCAGGGTAAAGATATGCATGGCAGGAATGCCAAAGATATAGTTATGAAAGTACCAGTGGGTACTCTAATATATGATTTTGAAACTAATGCACTTATTGCTGACATGGTTAATGAGGGGGATAAGGTGATTGTAGCACATGGCGGCAAAGGAGGGCTTGGGAATGCTGCCTTTAAGACCTCATTGAACCGTGCCCCAAGGTATGCGGAACCAGGCGGAATCGGGGAGGCAAAGTGGCTGCAGCTCGAACTAAAACTTTTGGCAGATGTAGGAATAATAGGACTTCCGAATGCCGGCAAGTCTACCCTGATTTCATGTATATCTGCAGCAAAACCAAAGATCGCAGACTATCCATTTACTACACTTAGTCCGAAGTTGGGGGTTGTAAGTTGTGGTAATGATAAAAGTTTTGTAATGGCTGATAT
>JAHFER010000150.1 GCA_023248365.1 Nitrospirota bacterium | reverse complement strand
GTTTCTTACAATAGCTGATTTTACGCAGATAGTTGTGGAAGGATAATCAGAAATAAGAAATAATGAGGACATAAAATATATGCTTTATAAAAATCTGATAGACACGATTGGTAACACACCATTAGTTGAACTGGGGAATATGACTCCCAATAAGGATGTTAAGATTTATGCAAAGCTTGAGGGGTTTAATCCTACAGGGAGTGTTAAGGACAGGATCGCGAAGTATATGGTTGAGAAGGCCGAGGAGGGCGGGCTTCTCAGTAAAGATAAGATACTCCTTGAACCTACCAGCGGTAATACCGGTATATCGCTGGGGATGGTTGCAAAGTTAAAAGGATACAGGCTGGTTGCGGTTATGCCTGAGAGCATGAGCCTTGAGAGGCGTGAGATACTAAAGGCGTATGGTGTGGAGATAGTTTTGTCTCCGGGGGATCAGGGGACCAACGGCGCTATAAGGGTTGCGCATGAGATGTTAAAGGAAAATCCTCAATATATTATGCTGGATCAGTACAGCAATCCGGGTAATCCTGGCGCCCACTATGAGACTACTGCGGTTGAGATATTACGGGATGTGCCTGAACCTATTGATTACTTTGTTGCCGGTCTTGGAACTGGCGGCACGTTGATGGGCGCTGGACAGAGGTTAAAAGAGCATAACCCGAACACACAGGTCATAGCAGTTCAGCCATATCCCAAGAGCGGGCTTCAGGGGCTGAGAAGTCTCCTTGAAGGTTATGTTCCTCCAATACTGGATCTGAAGAAACTTGACGGGAATGAGTTCTGCAAAGATGAAGATGCCTTCAGGATGGTGAAGGAGCTTTCTGACAAAGAGGGAATATTAGCAGGTATCTCTTCCGGGGCTATAATGTGTCATGTAATTAAGATTGCAAATAAGTTAAAGTCAGGGGTAATTGTAACCCTGTTTCCTGACGGAGGCTGGAAATACTTAAGCGAACATCTCTGGACAGAGGATGTGAAGATTATAAGTGATAAGATACAGGGGCCGCTGTGGTAAGTTTGAAAAAGCAAAAATAAAAAATCAAAGTGCAAACTTACAAATTAAAATTTAAAATTTGTAAGTTGTAGAATTAATAATTTTGCTTTTTTATATGTCATTTTGATTTTTACTTTTTTATTTTTGATTTTCTAACATTTATTTAAGGTATTAATAAAGGAGGATTTCATTATGGCACCAAAAAAATACGTTTACTTCTTTGGGAAAGGTAAGGCAGCCGGGCAGGGGGATATGAAGGATCTGCTTGGAGGAAAGGGGGCAGGGTTGGCAGAGATGACCAATCTCGGCATCAGGGTTCCTCCGGGTTTTACTATTACAACGGAGGCGTGCGTTGAATATTCAAATAATAATGAGACGTATCCTGTTGGTATGTGGGATCAGGTGCTTGAGAATCTTAAGAAGGTTGAGGCGACAATGGGACTCAGGTTCGGAGATGCCGAGAATCCTCTACTTGTTTCTGTAAGGTCAGGGGCAAAGGTCTCAATGCCTGGAATGATGGATACTGTTCTGAACGTGGGTCTGAATGATAAGAGTGTATTGGGGCTTGCAAAAAAATCTAACAATGACAGGTTTGCCTTTGATGCTTACCGCCGTTTTATAACAATGTTTGGAAGTGTTGTTATGGGTGTAGACAGGACTCTGTTTGAAGAGATTCTCCAGGAAAAGAAGGATGAGCTAAGGATAAAACAGGATACGGATCTCAATGCTGATGTTTTGAAGGAGATGGTTACCGAGTATAAAAAGCTCGTTAAAAAAGAGACAGGCAAGGATTTCCCAATGGACCCTGTTGAGCAGATGATGATGGCAATAAATGCAGTATTTGGTTCGTGGAATGCAAAGAGGGCAATAACGTACAGAAAGATTCACAATCTGCCTCATGACATGGGCACAGCGGCAAATGTAGTGGCCATGGTATTTGGAAATATGGGAGAGACCTCCGGTACAGGTGTGGCATTTACAAGAGACCCAAGCTCAGGTGAAAGGAAATTCTTTGGAGAGTGCCTTATGAATGCACAGGGAGAGGATGTGGTTGCAGGAATCAGAACTCCGTTTCCAATTGAAGACCTTCAAAAGATAGTGCCGGACGCATATAAAGAATTGGTAGACATTTATCAGAGGCTTGAGAAACATTACAAAGACATGCTTGATATAGAATTTACTATCCAGGAAGGCGCTCTTTACATGCTTCAGACCAGGACAGGTAAGAGGACCGCTGCTGCTGCAATCAGGATTGCAGTTGATATGGTGGAAGAGGGGCTTATAGATAAAGAGACCGCTATTTTGAGGATTAATCCTGATCAGTTAGATCAGTTGCTGCATCCTATGATTGACCCTGATGCAAAGGTTACGATTGTTGGAAGAGGGCTTCCTGCCTCACCTGGAGCTGCTGTGGGACGTGCAGTATTTAATGCTGAGGATGCAGAGAGGATGTCAAAGGAAGGGGAGCGTTGTGTCCTCGTGAGGATGGAGACATCTCCGGAGGATATAGGCGGTATGTATGCGGCCCAGGGGATACTGACCTCAAGGGGCGGTATGACCTCACACGCGGCTGTGGTTGCGCGCGGAATGGGCAAGCCCTGTGTTGTCGGGTGCAGTGATATTCAGGTGAAAGAAAAAGAGAAATATTTTAAGGTCAATGATCAGATTATAAGAGAAGGCGACTACATTACATTAAACGGGTCCACGGGGGATGTTATACCCGGTGAGGTAAGTCTGATAAAACCCAAATTGAGTGAGAGTTTTGCAACTATGATGAAATGGGTGGATAAAATTCGTGTTCTCAAGGTCCGCACAAATGCTGATACACCTTTTGATGCGCAGGTGGCGCGGGACTTCGGTGCAGAGGGGATTGGGCTGTGCAGGACAGAGCATATGTTTTTTGAGCCGCACCGTATCAAGGCGGTTCGGGAGATGATATTGTCAGATGATATTGAAGATAGAAAAAAGGCGCTTGCAAAACTTCTACCCTTTCAGAAAGGGGACTTTACCGGAATATTCAGGGCTATGAAGGGTCTGCCGGTGACTATCAGATTGCTTGATCCGCCCCTTCATGAGTTTTTACCCCATACAGATGCAGAGATAGATGAGCTGTCTAAGGATATGGGAGTTCCTGCTGACAGGTTAATGGCGAAGAATAAGACGTTGTTTGAGTTCAATCCAATGCTGGGACACAGGGGATGCAGGCTTGGGATAACCTATCCTGAGATATATGAGATGCAGGCGAGGGCCATATTTGAGGCGGCCTGTGAGCTTGAATGCGAGGGTATAAAGGTAATTCCGGAGGTTATGATACCGCTCGTCGGTTTTTCAAAAGAGCTTGTAATCTTAAAAGAGATGGTTGACAGGGTTGCAGAAGAGGTAATGAAGGCATATAAGGTTAAGATAAAATATCAGGTTGGAACTATGATTGAACTGCCGAGGGCCGCGCTTGTGGCTGATGAGATTGCAAAGACCGCAGAGTTCTTCTCTTTTGGCACAAACGACCTTACCCAGACTACGCTTGGATTAAGCAGGGATGACGCCGGAAAATTCCTCCCATTCTATATTGAAAAGGGGATATTTGATACTGACCCGTTTGTCTCTATTGATCAGGAGGGTGTGGGTCAGCTTGTGAAGATGGGTATAGAAAAGGGGCGTGCAACAAGACCAAATATCAAGGTCGGTATATGCGGTGAACATGGCGGGGATCCAAGGTCTATAGATTTCTGTCACAGGGCGGGGATGGATTATGTAAGCTGTTCACCCTATCGTATCCCAATCGCAAGATTAGCAGCAGCGCAGGCGTTTATAAGAAACAAGAAGTATGACTCCTGATGAAAAATATATGCGTATGGCCCTTACCCTTGCCGGAAAAGGGGCTGGAATAACAAGTCCTAATCCAATGGTGGGCGCTGTTCTTGTTAATGATGGCAGCGTTATTGGAAAGGGTTATCATAAAGGTCCGGGCAGATTACATGCCGAAGCTGAGGCATTACAAAATGCCTCCTCTTCCCCTGAGGGTGCAACACTCTATGTAAATCTTGAACCCTGCTGTCATACTGACAAGAGAACTCCTCCCTGCACAAGGGAGATTATTAAAGCTAATATAAAGCGTGTTGTTATTGGTATGGAAGACCCGAATCCCAACGTAAACGGCCGTGGAGTCAGAGAACTTATTGAGGCAGGGATAAAGGTAGACAATGGTGTTCTTATGGGCGATGCATCAAAGCTCAATGAAATCTATTCTAAATTTATTACCACAAATATTCCCTATGTGATTATGAAGAGTGCATCGAGTCTGGATGGAAAGATAGCGCTGGCTTCAGGTGAATCAAAATGGATTACTGGTAAAGTTGCCAGGAAATATGCACACAGACTGAGGGCTATTGTTGATGCTGTAGCCGCAGGCATAGGCACTGTAATCGCAGACGACCCTTCCCTCAATGTAAGACATATCAATAGTAAAGGTAAACAGCCGCTCAGGATTATTTTAGATTCAAGACTCCGTATACCTCTCACATCAAGAGTCCTTGACTCGATCACCGATCAGAAGACCATGGTGGTTACAACAAAGGCTGCATTGCCGGACAAGATTGAGGCATTGGAGAAAAACGGGATAAAGATACTGATTGCTGAGAGCAGGGAAGATGGAGAAATTTCCCTCAAGTCCCTGATGCCGCTTCTTGGGAAGGCAGGTATAACAAGTATCCTGATTGAAGGCGGCTCTGGAATAAATGCATCAGCCCTGCGTGAAGGGATAGTTGATAAGGTTGTAATAATCTATTCTCCCAGGATTATAGGCGGAAGGGATTCTATAGGCATGGTTGGTGGTGATTCTCCCAAGTCGTTGGATGAATCGGTTTTTTTAAAGGATATTACCATACTGCGGCTTGGAGAGGATATCGTGGTTCAAGGATATATCAAAGCTGGTAATGAGTAATGGGTTATGGGTGATGTGTAATAGGCTGGGTGAGTATTGAAACGGGT
>JAHFER010000149.1 GCA_023248365.1 Nitrospirota bacterium | reverse complement strand
GTTATATTAAGTTCACTGCATATCTTTGCAAGCGTCCTGACGGCATAGGTATTCACTGAGAAGCTCTTCTCTACATTGTCTTCACAGTCATCAACCTTGTGGTAAGCCGCAGTGTTGATGATAATATCAGGCATGTTTGAGGATATAATCTCATTGACCTGATGGTAATTGGTCATCTCAATATCCCTGTGTGTGAGCGGTATCAGGGTATCATCCTGCAGAAGGTTTACCAGTTCACTTCCAAGTTGCCCGCCGGCGCCAATTATAAGTATTTTCATCTGAAAATCCTTTTTTAACCTCACACAAAGGCACGAAGGCCACAAAGAAATAATTTAATAAACAGAAAACGGCTTTATAAAAAATAATTCTCTTTGTCCTTTGTGTGCTTTGTGCCTTTGTGTGAAAATTTCATCATCCTTTGTGAGCTGAAGGCTCATGACCGTTCATAGATAACCTTAACTAAGAAAATTAATATACACCCGATTATTCCTATCCATGTACGGAATTCTCTGTGCTTCTTTACCAGCTCCCAGTCAAAGACTGCCTCGCCTCTGTTGCCTGATTGCAATAGTATTGACGGCAGGGACGTAATATAACTTAAACCTGGGAAAAATACCGGCACACTGCTTTTGTAAGAGAGATAGGCAGAGCCGAAGATGCGTGTTAATTCAATTTCCTCGTTTTTTATGGTGAATGTATAGACAAAGGCAAAGATTATTAGAAAGAGTATCAGCGTTATGATATTATTTGCCATTAAACTGAACCCTAATCCAATGAAGAAGGTCCCAAGATAGAGTGGGTTCCGGGTAAGTGCATAAGGCCCTTCCTGTGCAACCTCTTTTGCCTTTTTAATAAAGCCGGAGGCCCATGTCCTGATAGCCTCTCCCATCAAAATAAAAGGAACTCCAATCAGGATTGATTTCAGTGTGGGGTTTGAATAGTAAACAAAGGCACCACCAATGATGAAGCTCAGTATAACCCTGTTACTTTTTATTATTCTTGCTAAAAAGCCAAACAATTTATGTATTACCTATGAAGACTTATAACTATGTTAAGTTGACGCTCAAAAATGCCCAGGTGCAAGGAAGGACGAGGATTTGAGACGAGGCGTACTTTTCTGTACGTTGAGGCTCGAATCCGCAGTCCTGACGCCGCAGATGGGTATTTTTCAGCGTCAACTAATCCTGACGGCTTCATCAATTAGCATAACCGGAATATCATCTTTAATCGGATACTTGAGTTTACAGGTATCACAGATGAGACCATCACCACTATGTGTAAGTTTTAGATCACCCTTGCACTTGGGACATGCAAGAATTTCCAATAGTTCCTTGTTAATGCCCATAATTGCCCCCATTAATACAATTAATTATTTTTTTAACTGCGTTCATTACATCTTCTACTGTTATGGATTCCATGCACAGCGGCCTTCCATGTTTACATGATTTTCTGAAACAGGGACTGCACTCCATATCCTTTCTTATAACAGTATGATTATTCCCATATGGTCCTGTAAGCTTGGGATCAGTTGGCCCGAATAGCGCTACAACAGGCCTTTCCAGGGCTGCTGCAAGGTGCATTGGGCCTGAATCATTTGTTATAAGGATATCAACCTTATTAAGCAGGGCAGTAAGTGTCTTTAGTGATGTCTTACCTGCCGCTATTGCTAGCCTTCCGTTTACAAGAGACGATATTTCTTCTGCAACAGGTATATCTTCTTTGCTGCCGAGGATGATTATACCTGCTTTTAACTCCTGAATCAAATGATTTATGAGTCCTGCATATAGATTTGCAGGCCACCTTTTTTTTATCCATCTTGCTGATGGATTTATGGCAATCAGGGGAGTGATATTACTTAGGTCAGTTTTATTAAGAAATTCTCCTGCCCACGCTGCATCATCCATATTTATGTATAAAGGAAAATGCGGGGGTGTAGCAGAAGGAATGCCTGAAGAATTGCCAGAAGGATTGAATGAAAGGAGATACCTGTTTACAGCATGTATCTGTTTATTTTGGATGGTTATTTTTTTATTGTAGAACAGCCAGGCAAGTTCCCTTGCATTTTCAAATCCGAGCCTCTCGCGGCCTCCGGATAACCAACTCAAAGCCCCGCTCCTGAACAATCCCTGCAGATCAATGATGGTGTCAAACCTGCTGTTGCGTATCTCCTTTACTGCAGAAAGAAAACCCTTCATACCTTTCTTTAAAACTATTATTTCATCTATGAGAGGGTTTTCAAATAGTATATCTTTCCAAACCTCTTTTACAACCCATCCGATATGGGCATCAGGATGTAATTTACGTAATTCCCAAAGTACAGGCAGGCTATGGACAATATCACCGAGAGAGCTTGGCTTAACGATGAGGATGCGCTTCTGACTTCTGACTTCTGACTTCTGACTACCGGCATCTTCCAATATCCATTCCACTGCCTCATATAAATTAGAGGCAACATGGTCAGGGCTGTCTTCTGAAAGACTGTCGTCAAATCCCCCCATCCCCCCTTTTTCTAAGGGGGGTATCTCAGTAACTTTCCCCCCTTTAGAAAAGGGGGATAAAAGGGGATTTGACCTGTTGGATTTCGACTTTAGTTCCTCAGCCCCATAGCCTGTCAGCACCAGAACCCCTTTGGCGCCAACACTATGGGCAAGTTTAATATCAATAATCTTGTCACCTATTACATAAGAATTATGGAGGGATATCCCATGTTCCCGTGCCGCCTTTAATAGCAGACCGGGTTTTGGTTTTCTGCAGACACATTTGTCTGTGGGGGTATGAGGGCATATATAGATTCCATCTAATTTACAATTTCCCTTTTTTAACTCCAGCGACATTTTATTGTGGAGTTCTTTGATGAAGTCTATTGAAAAGTATCCCCTCCCGATTCCAGACTGGTTGGTTACCATTATTGCAGGTATATTATTTTCGTTTAATTTTTGGATTGCCTCAGCAACACGTGGTAGAATGTAAAACCTGTCAAGGCTGTCAACATAGCCCACTTCCTGATTTATAGTTCCATCACGGTCTATGAAGACGGCGAATTTCATGCTAAAATCTTTTCTACTCCCTTCAATACATCATCAACAGTGATTTTATCCATGCACTTTAAATCAGTCGGGCATGTCCTTAAAAAACATGGACTGCATGATACATCTTTTTTGATTATAACATGACCGTTACCTATCGGCCCTGACAGCGCCGGGTCAGTTGAACCGAATATTGCTATTACGGGTATCCCCAGTGCGGCAGACATGTGCATCGGGCCTGAGTCGTTTGTGATAACTAACTTACATCTGGCAATTAACGCCATGAGTTCTCTTATTGAGGTTCTACCGGCCATGTTGAGGACAGGGGCTTCTGCAATAGCGGCAATCTCTTCTGCAATATCCGTCTCTTTCTGACCTCCCAAAATTATTATCTTACTATTATATTTTTTGATTAGTCTCCTTGCAACATTTCCATAACGTTCCGGATACCATCTCTTTGAAGAGCCATATGCTGCACCGGGGTTGATGCCTATTAAAAGATCTTCAGGTTTGATGTTGTTTCTATCAAGAAGTTCTATCGCCTGTATTTCTTCATTTTTTGATACAATCAGCTTAAAAGATTTTAATAGCTCTTCAGTACCAGCTTTAATAGAGAGTGAGTTAACCAGATTCAGATAGTATTGAGACTGGTGTAATCGCTTTATCTCCGGATTTAAGCTGACAGGAATACTCAGGAGTAACCACGTCCGTCTCTGTTATAACCGCACCTTAACGGGATACCTGCAAGTCTTGCAATAATCGCAGACCTTAGGGAATTAGGGAGCAGTATTGCCAGATCAAATCCGGATTTCCTCAACTCATTAGCCGCAGGCAATAAATCTGTTTTCTGATTTTTAACCGGCGGAACTATTATTTTATCTATGTACGGATACTCTTTAAATAGCTCAGTTACATGCGGTAGTCCGGTTACTGAAATTTGTGCAATAGGGAAGAGTTCCCGTATCCGGTAAATCGCAGGTAATGATAATACAGCATCCCCTATCCAATTTGGCAGAAAAACTATCAGCTTGTCTATTTTAGATTTGTCTTTCATCATAGAATCCCCGAACCGTCATTCCCGTGAAAACGGGAATCCAGAGAGTCGCCTATGTTCTGGATTCCCACTTGCGTGGGAATGACATTGTAATTCCCCTTTATGAGCGTTACCGGTACATCTGATTTCTAACTTCTTACCTCTTATACCTCTGCGCTATGCCTTTATTCCGGTCTCGTCTTCCATCTCCGGTGCATCCAGAACCACTGGTCAGGATATTTCCGAATGTATGATTCCAGATTATTTGTAAACAACTCGGTATTTAAGAAAATATCTTTTTCTAAGTTCCCGGTTTTGTGTAATACTAATTCTTCACCGTAAATTAACCTGTGCCTGTATCTACCTTCCCTGACCATTAAAGTAGGGATTACAGCAGCGCCACTCTTCATGGCTATAATTGCAGGCCCTTTGTTTGTTGCCGCAGGTGTGCTAAAGAAGTTTACAAACACCCCGAGTTCACGCGAGGTATTCTGGTCAATAAGAATCGCAAGGGCTTCCCCCCTTTTTAACCTTTTTAATACATCAAGAAGGACATTCTTCTTAGGCATAATCTTTGCTCCTGTAATACTTCTCATGCCTGTCAGCAGCCTGTCTAATTTGGGATTGTCTAAAGGTCTTACAATAACATTATATGGACAGTCATTTGTGCCTATCGTCAGACTCATTAATTCCCAGTTTCCAAAATGTGCTGATAGATAGATTACACCCTTGCCCTTTTTAATTGCCTTGTCCAGATGTCCTTTTCCTTCTACAGTAACCCAATTATGAATGGAGTTATTAACAGTGGTGGCGCCCTTTGATGCAACATGGATTATTTCTGCAGTTGACCTTCCCATGTTATGAAAGGTGTTCTTAGCCAGAATAACCACCCTATTATTATCTATATCAGGAAATGCCATCCTGAGATTTTGCAGAGTAATATTCCGGTGTCT
>JAHFER010000148.1 GCA_023248365.1 Nitrospirota bacterium | reverse complement strand
GTCAATTTATTTGGGTACCGCACGACACTTCCATCGGAGTTAAAAAAGGCAAAGGATCCGTTCGGTATTGAGAACGACAATTATATTCTAAGAGCAATAAAAGGCACTGGGATGGTAATTGTGGCGTGGGGGCAAAACGGATCATTCAGACGGCAGGATAAACATGTTTTGGGGCTACTGAAATGCAATTGCGTGGAACCGTACTGCATTGATGTATCAAAAAATGGTATGCCAAAACATCCATTGTATCTAAAAAGTGATTTGAAGCCTAAAAAGTTTGTGGTGGCAGAATGAGTGAATCAACAGAGCAGCAAGCATTGTTTCAATGGGCAGAGATATACACAAACCGTTTCCCTGAATTGTCTCTTCTCCACGCAATACCAAACGGAGGACAACGCCATATTTCAACAGCTGTACGTCTGAAGAAAGAAGGGGTCAAAGCAGGAGTTCCAGATATATTCTTTCCGGTTTCAAGATGGACATTTCACGGGTTATACATTGAAATGAAGGACAGAAAAAGTGGTACAACGTCAGACACACAAAAAGATTGGATTAAAAAGTTATCCAATGAAGGGTACGCCGTACATATTTGTCATGGGTGGGAAGCAGCTAGAGACACAATATTGTGGTACTTGAACAAGTGAGGGTAGAGATAATAGAGGGGTGATACTAATTTGGATGTAAAGGTAGTAATTAAAAAACTATTGATAGAGTACAGCGATATAATGCCAGAGGTCCGGGACCTCAACCAAAAACTCAATGAGATGAAAAATATCCAGTTGCCAGACACGGTTAAGGCTGTGGCCCCACAAAAGGCAAAATCAAGCCCAACGAATAACATTAATGATCCTGTATTGGATCTGATTATAAAATATGAATCCATGACACAGCAGTACATAGACCGCATAAATGACTTGCTTGACCAAAAGCGGGATACAGAACATATGCTGATGCAACTGGAGTCCTTGGAACGCCGTATAATTGATTTGCGCTACATAAGCAATCCTGCATACCGATGTGATATATGGGGATGGATAGGGACTCAGGTACACTACAGCAGGAGACAAGTAATCCGGGCACACGACAGAGCACTAGAAAGGTTGACTAAATGGTATAAAACATAATGGCACTAAATGACACTAAACCTATGCTATACTAATAGAATAGACCTCACAATAGACAAACCCCTTTTACATAGCCTCCCTAACCAGGAGGCTAAACCTTTATAAATTAAAAAAACCTCCTATTGTCCAAAAAAAAGGACTTACTTGTCCTCTTTAAGTTGCTGCTTAAGCGCAAAAATATTATCGAAATCCTCTTGACATGGTACAAGGTACGGTATATGATAAAAGTATCAAACTAAGAGGGGGATATTAAAATGTTAAAAATCGATTTAATTAAAAGTCCTGGAATAATCGGTACGTGTAACATGTGCGACGGTCAGAAACTGGAGATACATGTTGACGGTGAAAACATTGAAATGGTTTGCAAGGAATGCGGAGCAAAAAGTAACGTATGCGCGGAGGTGGTCTAATGCCCCGTATATACACAGAGATACGCATAGCACATGAGAGCCCTGAGATCAAAAAAGCCTATGAACAAAAACTCGACGAGACAATCAAAGCACTGGAATACAAGAGCCGGGCCGAGTGGCTGAACGGGATGTTCCGGGAATCAGTCAGGAAGATACGCAAAGAGGGCAAATGAAAGCCCTTTTTTGTTGCAGAAATATATTTTGAAAGCCCCTTGACAAACCGTACAATGTACGGTAGAATGGTATTAAGAAATCGATGAAAGGGGTATGGATATGAAATTTTACGATGTGTGGGAAAAGAATGGCGAAACAGTAACTAATGAGTATGAACCGGCAAATTTAAACAAAGATGCATCAATGGAAAGATCCGGTTGGAAGCATCAAGGCAGACTGAACGAAGATGAATATAAAAAGTCACTTGAACGGCAAGAAAGATATGAAAACAGCTTGGAACATTTAATGGCGGATTAGAGAGGGGGAAAGCCCCTCTTGGGGCTATAGGGGATATGAGTAAATGCATAATTTGCGGTGTCGATTTGACAAAGGAAAATGTGGTATATGATTTATACCCTAACGGTGCAAAAATAGAATCCGAAATATGCAAAGAGTGTTATGACGAAACAATAGCGGATATACCAGACTAGGAACTCTGATAGAGGGGTATAAAAGCCCCTTCGGGGGATGAAAGGGGATAAGGATGTGACAGCAACATTATTTAAACCCCTGAAACATGGCACCAAGGAAATACATGGTCAGGTGGTACGCAAGGGACTTGGAACAATAACATTGATACTAACCGACAATAAGGGAAACCGGAGACTTAAAACATACAAAGAATCAGATTACACAGTAAAAATACACGAAGAAGCTTAAAGGCTTCTTTTTTTATGAGGTAAAACCATGAGCGAGATAATATGTGTTAGGAAAACATGCGAACATAACCACAATGATATATGCAATAATGAGTGTCTGCAAGATTACTACTGCAACAGATGTGGATATTTTTGGAACGGCAATAATGGAATTTGCCCGATGTGTGGGAATGCAGCAACACATGAAAGATCAGATGTTTAGGAGCCTAACAAGCTCCTTTTGTTTTGGGATGGCATATCAAAGAATGCTGAGCCGTAAGAGGCTTATATGAGGTGAGAAGGATGTTTAAGAAATATTGTTCAGTATGCGGGAATATCTGCAATAAAAAAGATTATACAAGCAGATTGATACACGGACCGGCAGGGGAAAGGCCGGTAAAGATAAAAGGACATTATGATTGCATTAACCATAAAACTAAAGAAAATGAACCCATAAAGGCAGAGGTAACACTTACCAACAAAGTAAGGATATCGGCAGACGACGGTAATTATTATGAGGGTGAGATAGTTAAAAATGATAATGGTATGATAACCCTTAAACAAAACAATGGTGTAGAAGTATTAATAGATTGCAGACCGTGAAAGGCTTGTAAATAAGCAGGTTAGGGTGATTATTATGGATACAGAGGTGAGAGAGATGGCAAAGAGAATTTTATGCTGTACATATTGCGGTAAGAAGGCAAGACATCAAAAGCTGTCGAAGGTGACCAACAGATATGTATGCCAAAGATGTTATGACTATTTAGGTGGTTGAGTTTATGGATACAGCAATAGAGGTGATAGGTGATGTCTCATACTGCGGAGGTGCTGCAACTCATAACACCGCAAGAAGATTACGTACAGATAGATTACACTGATAAGCCAGAAGAAGAACAGAAAGAACGCAGAACTAAATTTACTCAACTTGCTAGGCCTAGATTCAAAGAGATTATTCAATGGATTGCAGAAGGGCAAACAGATTACTCTATCGCACAGAAGATTGGAGTTCATTATAATACATTTTCAAGCTGGAAGACTGAATATAATGAATTGGCTGACCTTTACGCCCGTGCGCAGGATGCCAGGAACTGTCTGACGATGAATTCTGCATTCAAACGTGCCAATGGTATTCGGGTACACTTAAAGAAGCAGAAAGTCCTTACAGATGGCTCTGTTAAGGATTATATAGAAGAGCAATATTATCCTCCAGATGTTCCTGCAATGGATCTTTACTTCCGCAATAACATGCCTGATTACAAAGGCCCGAAAGATGCCGGAACAATCCAAATAACTCAGAATAACTTCCAATTACCCGAAGCTAAAGCCAAAGTAGCTGACATGCTCCAAGAGTACAAAGGACTTATAGAGCTAGGTGTAGGCGAGTTTCAGGTAGTTGAGGATTAGCAAGGTAAGCATAACGTTATTTTCGTGTAATTGTGTATCAGGTGCGGGTATATACAATATGTTGTGATTGCACATAACTTTAATTATGTGCAGTTAAGGGCATATACTGTTCTATGATGCTACAGGCAGTAAGGCTATAGCACATTTGTATGTATAGTACAGCAGCACATGCGCACAGTAGGCAGCAGGGCACAGCAGGGGCGATCTGGTACGCCGGGCAGGGGTACAGGG
Organism: Nitrospirota bacterium; assembly: GCA_023248365.1. Lineage (GTDB taxonomy): Bacteria > Nitrospirota > 9FT-COMBO-42-15 > HDB-SIOI813 > HDB-SIOI813 > JACRGV01. The sequence continues at coordinate 995 of JAHFER010000148.1, read as the reverse complement.
AGCCGGGGACACCCCGGCCTTGTTATAGAATATAGTCCCTCTACAATCCTTAAAAATTTCTGAAAAATTTTGCAGCCTATTTTATCTCACATTACATAAACATCACAAACACAATACACTCTAATGTATACACGCAATACTTTCTAATACATATTGCAATACTTTCCATAGTATGATACAATATAAGCATAATATGAAAGGACGTGCTTATATGAAACGTAGAATAACAGTCGACCAATTGCAGGAACTCACACCGGAGCAACGACAGAAATTAAGGGGATTGTGGCAACCAACGAGATACGATATAGCTGTCAGCACAATAGACGGATCATTTTTTGAGGCAAATGTTGACTGGCTGGAAAATTTCAGGGATTCGGAAGCCAAGGAATTGTTTTTACCCCTTCTCAGCATAGGCAAAATGATTGAATTGCTACAAGATAAAGCTAAATATTTTTGTATAACAAATATGTTCGCAAGGACGGACGGAATTGATACGGGGTGGGGAGTGTATAAGCCTAGCCATTATAACTATTCTGGTTTTGATGTACATGCTGATGAATTGTGTAACGCACTGTGGTATGCAGTTGTAAAAGAGGTGTTATAATATGCCTCGCAGACAATCCACGCCAATGAAATACTGGGGCTTTTACGCTTCCACAGAACTCAGGGAAGAAACAATCCGCTGCGCCATAGTTGCCGACGAAGATAATTCAGAGTACATCAGAAAAGCAGTAGAAATGAGAAATGCACAAATGAAACCGGAAGTCAAAAGGCCTGTACTTGCTGCAGATGTAGAAAAAGCTCGCGAAGCAATGAAGAAAGTGAATGACAGAAACGGCGAACCTTCAATTGCTGAATTAAAAGAACAGGTCAAGGATATAGAGAAACCCAATCAGGAATTCAGATCATTTTTTAAGGATGGTGGTAAGAAATGAATATAAAGACCGTAATTAAAAAATGGATAAAAGGCAGTTGTAAAGTTACAGAGGCCAAGA
>JAHFER010000147.1 GCA_023248365.1 Nitrospirota bacterium | reverse complement strand
AGGTACTAAAGAAGTCTATTGCCCATAGTAATCCAGCCTCTGCCATCAAGGGGGAAGTGATAAGCGGAAGGAAGAAAAAAAGACAGGTTTATTTGTCTTCAGTTATGGCAGTTGAAAATTTTCGGCAACTATCCCTGGAACTGTAATGTCTTCATCCAGTGATTCCCATCTTAATGCAAAACCGTTTAAACGTATTGCTACCTCTTTTAACTGTTCCTTTTCAAGGCTTGTGATACCCATCATACCTCAGTTTACACAGGGAAAAATATGTGTAATCTTGTCACAACTATCACGCCGTCTAATTTTGCAGGCAGATGTGAGAATGAAGATATTAAGACAGAGGTTAAGATAGCAATTCGTGACAGCGTTTTACAACGCCTTAAAATCTCCCAGGGTGAGATGATACAGATCTGTTTTATCCCGGGGACTATTATTCTTTTACCTTGCTTATTCAAATATCCAGAGAACCGGGCAACGGGACATACTGGTTACTTCATCAATTAAACTTCCCATAAAGAGTTTTGTTACCGGTGACTCGTGGTGTGTTGTCATAACTATAAGGTCGGCACGCCGCTCTTTTGCTACTGCAACTATCTCATGCGCTGCGTCACCTTCTCTTATAATAGATTCAATGTTTTTAACTCCATCCATCCGGAGTTTTTCTTCTTCTCTTTTAAGCAGCTCTCTGCCATCATTGAGCCATTCATTGTGTAACTTATTCCATGCCTTAGAGTCAGTGCTTACTGCTGATGATTTGTACCATTTTTCCACGACATGCAATAAGATGAGTCTTCCTCCGGAACACTTACTTAGGTAGGCCGCTGTTTCCTCACCCCTCAGGGATAATTCAGAGTCATCAATAGGACAAACTATATTTCTGTATTCCATGAACAAATTTTAAATCATTCCTTACTATTATTCAAGGATGATATAGAACTCCCTAATAAGGATGAAATCCAAAGCATTCAGATTAAGAACAACCTCCCATCTCCCTGACATGCAAGCGGGGGCACGCCGGGAGATGGGGTATGCTTCATTGCTTTAATGATATGACTTTATCTGTTCAGGTGTGAACTTGCCGACCTGAACGATTTTGGCTTTGTAGCGCAGGAAACCCGGAATCATACTCTTTACGGTTGATTCGTCTTCTGCATCTACAATAGCATAACCTGTGTGATCACCTGATCCACATCCCCAGTCAAACTTATTTAAAATGGCTGGTCCTTCTGCGAGAGTCTCGTCTAATGCCTTTAAACACTCTTCTTTAGTATGTGGTGATTCAATTATAAATCTGGTCATCTTACTCACCCCCTTCTTTAGTGATATTGATTATCAATATCAATTGAAGTATAGCATGACGATGTAATATGTAAATAGCTCAAAGGGATAATTCTGTATAATCCGTTAGTGTTAATATAGTTCACTTATTATGCAACCTCTCTTGAGTATTCTTCCGCTGGTAAAGCCTTGCCGCCTTTTCCAACCCAACTGGTTGTCCATCGGCGCTGAAATATCATAAGGCTTATAAGCGCTAAACCGGCTGAACCACCGTAAATCAAAAAACCAAGAGAATAACTTCCTAATGTTGTCATTGAATAGCCCATTATTATGGGTATGAACGCACCTCCAAGTGATCCGAATTCACCAACTATACCAGAGGTTATAGCCTTGGCATTGGGGAATCTAAGTGGTATCAGTTGGAATACAGAGCCGTTGCCTGCTCCCATTCCTGCTGCCATGATGCCAAGAAATAACAGGAAAATTGGTATAGGAGGTAAGAAGCTTGCACCTATGGAGCCTATGATGATGAGAATATAAATTCCTGAGAGGGCCCTGATACCCCCGAATCTGTCAGCGAACCATCCGCCGATAACCCTTACGGCACTTGCAGTAAATCCGACCATTATCATGAACTGACCAGCAGATACGGGGCTAATCCCGTACTGGTCTGCCATCAGGGTTGGAACAAAACTGGAAAATCCTACAAAACCGCCAAATGTTACCCAATAGAGCAGGTTAAATACCCATATATCCTTTTCTCCAAGTACCTTAAAATAGTGGGCTGCTGATTTTTTCTCAACCTTATCAGGGGGCTCTTTTGCCAGCAGCCACGTTAAGAATAAAACAACAATTACCGGGATAGCAAACAGGGCGTAAACTGAATTCCATCCGTATTTCATTGCTAATGGTGGCGCTAATAGTCCGGCAAAGATAGCGCCGGCGTTCCCTGCTCCTGCAATTCCCATAGCAAGACCCTGATACTTGGGCGGGAACCATCCAGCTCCGAGCGGGAGGGCCACTGCAAAACTTGCACCCGCAACACCGAGGAGCAGCCCCATGAAAAGTATCTCTACGTAACTGCTTACGAATAAGTAGCCATAAAACATTGCAAGCACAGTGATTGCCATACCTATTATGGCGGCTGTCTTTCTTCCCACCATTTCAGCTACCAATCCTAGAGGGACTCTCAGGAGGGCGCCTGCGAGCACCGGCATGGAAAGCATAATGCCTTTCTGTGATGCCGATAGATGGAGATCCTGACTGATGAATGGAGCCACTGCGGCATTCACCATCCACACCATGAAACTCACATCAAAATACAAAAATGCCATAATTAATGTTGGTGGGTGACCCGACTTCCAAAATCCTTTTGCCCCTTTTGCCATTGTTAAATCCTCCTCTCCTTTACTAAAAAGATCTGCTAAGTTAGGTGGGTAAATGCCTAAATTTTTATCACATTAAAGGATGTTAGTAAATCGCCAGCAAGTATGATTTTTAACACGTTTAAGATGGCTCAAATTGGTTATTTGGTGTTAGTAAACCACACTAAAGGGTGAATGTCGGCTAAAGTCAGGGTATGTTATAATACTTTTGACTATCTTTTGATGAAAATATGGTTATTGACTTCGGGGGGAAGTTTATGAAGATGCATAGGATGGAACTTATAATTTTTGATCTTGACGGGACCCTTATTGATTCAAGTGATGATATCGCATGGGCTGCAAACAAATCACTCCTGTATATGGGGGAGAGTGAAAAAGACATAGAGGTTATAAAAGAAAATATAGGATGGGGGGTGAAGTTCCTTCTTCAGAGGCTTATGCCTGGGGCAGGAGAGGAGAGTATACGTACTGCAAGGGGAAAATTCATTGAATACTACTGGGATCACCTTAATGTAAACACAACCCTTTATCCTGGTGTTCTGGAGACACTGAAGTATTTGAGAGGGCTTGATAAAAAGATGGCTATTGTGACAAATAAGCAGATAAAATTTACAGAGAGGATACTTGAGGAACTGGCTATACGGGGAATTTTTGATATGGTGTTAGGAGGAGACTCCCTGCCTAACAGAAAGCCTCACCCTGAACCTGTGGAAAAGGTCATCTCAACACTCGGCGTTGTAAAGGAAAAAACCGTCTTTGTAGGGGACAGCCCTGCAGATTGTGAGGCTGGTAAAGGCGCAGGAATTTTTACAATTGGTGTGGAATATGGTTTCCGTGATAGAGAAGAACTGCTTGGGGCCGGGTTTGATATTCTTATAAAAGAATTTTCTGAGCTTAAGGATATTCTTGTGTAACTCAAGTCTGTTTAGTTTTGATATTTCTTTTCCATAGCAGTAAATATACAATAATGATTGCTGAATAGTTGGCTACCATAAACCATGGTTCTGCCCAGGAATAACCATTAAATTTCCAGCCGGAGATTGGCCACAAAAACGGGGTGGGGTAAAATCTGTACGAATGGCTTGGAATGTCCAGAAGGATATGAAATAGCCAACCGCCCAGTTCCCATACAGGTTTGCGGAAGATTATATATACTATTCCAAAAAATAAAAGAAATATAATGACACTGTGGCTGATATTATATAATAACGAAATCAGGCGAAAGATCGGAAGCCTGTCATGCGGCGCCGGTTCAACTGTTCCCGGCCTATGGAAGTCAGAAAGCGACATATTACCGGTGATTAAATTCCAAAAGAGCCACAAAAAACCTATTGCGAACGCAAAGAGGTCGGGGAAAACGCCCCAAAAAACTGCAAGCCTTATATGCAGAGGTTCTCTCAGAATTTTCTTATTGACCGCTTTACATAATGCCCCCGTCCAGAGCCCGTGAGAAAAAATATCCATTAACCCGGCTAACTACCCCCTCTCACCTCTTTTAAGCATAAGATGGCTGCCTCTGTCCTGCTCTTTACACCGAGCTTTTTATAAATTGTCTGGAGGTGGGATTTAATGGTTTCAAGGGATAAGCACATTGTATCTGCAATGTCTTTGTTACTCCTCCCCTCGGCAAGAAGATCTAAAGTCTCCCTTTCCCTTTCTGTTAAATGCGAGATCTTAGACAATGTCCCGGACCCCTTTTCATGGGGCATGGCGCTCTCTATTTGTGACATTACCTTTGGAATTCTATTTGCCAGAAATGGGGAAATTACATCCTCTCCTTTATAAGTCCCCCTTATTATCCTTATGAACTCTTTATGGTCAGCATCTTTAAGTATGTATCCTGTAGCCCCGTTGCGGATAGCGGATATTATTCGCTCATCATCATCATGCACTGAAAGCATAAGGACTTTTATCGCCGGCGCCCGCTCTAATATAAGCCTGGTTGCATTTATCCCGTCGAGTTTTGGCATATCCACATCCATAAGTATTATATCCGGATGCACTTCCTGAACAAGGGTAAAGGCATCCTGCCCGTTTGCCGCTTCGCCAACCACAGTTATCCCCTCTTCCTGTTCAAGGAGATACTTAAGACTCTGGCGGAAAAGCCTCTGATCATCGGCTATCAGTATCTTTATAGTCATTTCCCTTCCTCCCTGGTCATTGGAATACTTATGTAAAATACAGCGCCTCCGTGTTCTCCGTTTTCAGCCCACAACTTTCCTCCATGTGCCTCCACAACAACCTTGCAGAAGTACAGGCCAAGTCCGGTTCCGCCCTTTATACCCTCCCTCTCTTTTTTATAGAATATATCAAATACTTTTGTTAATTCAGCTGGAGATATTCCAGGGCCTTCATCTTCAATTTTGAATAATAGATTA
>JAHFER010000146.1 GCA_023248365.1 Nitrospirota bacterium | reverse complement strand
TACAGACCGCCTTCTCAGGGGGACTCTACAAGATCAACCCATTTGACCAGCCGGGTGTTGAAGAAGGGAAAAGGCTTACCTTCGGAATGATGGGGCGTAAAGGGTACGAGGAAAAGAAGAAAGAGATAGAAGGATTGAAGATTAACAGCAGATTTGTGATTTGACTATTTTGGGCCTCAATGTTAAATTAATACGCTTTGCTCAGGAAACTGCATATGTTGAGTATAGAACTTATAAGAAAAGATCTGAAAAGGGTGGAAGAGGGCTTAAAAAAAAGAGGGGATAAGAGCGACCTCTCCGCACTCCTTAACCTTGATGAACAACGCCGTTCCATCTTAAAGAAGATCGAGGAGCTTCGTTTCCAGAGAAACAATGCCTCGGATGAGATCGGGAAATTAAAAAGAGAGGGCAAATCTGCTGAAGAAATATTAGGTCAGATGAAGGGTGTCTCTGAGGAGATAAAGAAATTAGAAGGGGAAATAGCACTTATAGAAAATGAAGAGGACAACATACTCCTTACACTGCCAAACCTGCCGCATGAATCTGTTCCTGAAGGCAGGGATGAAATAGAAAATGTAGAAATCAGGAAATGGGGAGAGATTCCGCAATTTTCATTTGAGCCACGGCCTCACTGGGAGATAGGAGAAGATCTCAAAATCATAGATTTCCAGCGGGCATCTGCTATTGCCGGAGCAAGATTCGCACTGCTCAAAGGAAAGGGCGCACTGCTTGAACGTGCATTAATCAACTTTATGCTTGACCTCCATACCACAGAGCATGGATATACTGAAGTCCTGCCGCCTTTTATGGTAAACAGTAAGGCCATGACAGGTACAGGTCAGTTGCCTAAATTTGAGGATGAACTTTTTAAGCTTGAGAGAGACAGATATTACCTGATTCCAACCGCCGAAGTGCCGGTAACAAATATACACCGGGAAGAAATTTTGCAGGAAGAGGCGCTTCCGTTATATTATACTGCCTGCACCCCATGCTTCAGGCGTGAGGCAGGTTCTTATGGTAAGGATACAAGGGGACTCATCAGACAGCATCAGTTTAACAAAGTCGAGATGGTAAAGTTCTGTAAACCTCAGGATTCTTATGATGAGCTGGAGAAGTTAACAAATAACGCAGAAGATGTGCTGCAGAGGCTTGGGCTTCCGTATCGGGTTGTACTTTTATGTACAGGTGACATGGGCTTTTCCTCGGCAAAGACTTATGACATAGAGGTATGGCTGCCTGCCCAGAACACGTACCGTGAAATCTCCTCATGCAGTAATTTTGAGGATTTCCAGGCCAGGCGAGCTGATATAAGATACAAGTCTGCAAAAGGCAGGACAGAGTTTGTACATACACTAAACGGATCAGGGCTTGCAGTAGGCAGGACACTTGTGGCAATATTAGAAAATTATCAGCAGGAGGATGGAACTGTTATAATTCCGGAAGCGCTGAGAGGATATATGGGAGGAGAAGAAAAGATTACATAAATGCGGAGTGCGGACTGTGGAATGTGGAATAAAAAATTCCGAAATCTGCATTCCGAATTCCGCATTTGATTCGGAGGGGTGACCGAGTGGTTTAAGGTGGCGGTCTTGAAAACCGTTGTGTGATGAGCACCGTGGGTTCGAATCCTACCCCCTCCGCCATGAAAAATGCTGACGCATTTTTCATTGATGGCTATTGGGTAAAAGGTATGATTTAGCAGAGACTTATGGTATGATAGCGCCTGATTTAAATTTGAGTTTTGAAAATAGCGCAGAAATGTTAGTAAAACAATTAAGCGCTTTTCGAACATCCGTAGCTAATAGCCAAAAACCATAAGCTATAGGTATTCGCAAAGCGAATCACGGAGAGGTGGCCGAGTCGGCCGAAGGCAGCTGCCTGCTAAGCAGTTGTGGGGGTAACACTCCACCGTGGGTTCGAATCCCACCCTCTCCGCCAGAAAAAATGAGAGGGAGAGCAAATTCAATGAATCGTAGATTTTCTTTTATAATTTCTGTGGCATTGGTATCTGTAATTGGCATTACTTCATGTGCAAAAAAAGAGGAACCGGCTCCACCGCCGCCTTCATCTCAGATGATGCCAGGGCAGATGGGCCAACAAAATCCCCAGCAAAATCCAATGATGCAGGACCAGGGGCATGTTGATATTCAGATGCCAAAGGCAGACGAGATGAAGATTATTGTTGCTGATAACATAAAGACAAAATGGAAGGGTGTGAGATTAACAGTCACAGATAAAGAATCCAATGCCATTAAAGAATATACCATTGCCCTTCACAGCAAGTTTTCCATTCCTAACAGTAAGATTGAAGTGCAGACCGGTGATTTCCTTCCTGATTTAAAGATTGATGGGAATGTATATGCTACAGCCACAAATGACCTTCTTAATCCCGCTGTTCAAGTCTATGTAACAGATAACGGTAAAGAGGTTTTCAAGGGATGGTTATTCCAGAAGTTCCCAAATATTCATCCGTTTAAACATCAGAAATTTGGGATAACATTAAAAGAACCTTTAGTCAGTATATAAAATAAGTTGTACAGGTCCAAAGGAGAGAGCAAATACTATGTCAGAGTTTCTTGTCCTTCAGCATATAGAGTGTGAAGACCTTGGCACAATTGAACCTGCCATGTCCCGCCGAGGCGTAGGCCACAGGTATGTCAGACTCTTCGATGGTGAGCCTGTGCCACAGGATATTGAAAGATATTCAGGCCTCATAATTTTAGGCGGCCCCATGAACGTCTATGAAGAAGACAAGTTCCCATTTCTAAAAGACGAAGACGTACTTATAAAAAAGGCAATAAGCATGAATTGCCCCATACTCGGCATTTGTCTTGGCGGCCAGCTCATTGCAAAAGCAACAGGGGCAAAGGTTAAAAAGGGGGCAAAGAAAGAAATCGGCTGGTATAAACTGCGGGTCACAAAAGACGGAAAAGAGGACACACGGTTTGGAAGTCTCCCTGAAGAGTTAACCGTTTTTCAGTGGCATGGGGATACCTTTGATATTCCTCAGGGCGCTTCGCATCTTGCCGGTTCAGAACTCTTTCCTAATCAGGCTTACAGAGTAGGAGAAAAGGCCTATGGACTTCAGTTCCACCTTGAAGTAACGGAGAATATCATAAACAACTGGATAGCAGAATATCAGGATGAGTTGTCAGCGCTTGACTATATTAGCGCTGAAAAGATAATCAACGATACTCCTGAATATATAGACAGGCTTTCTATCAATGCAGAAATCTTCTATGATAAGTTTTTCCCCGGATGAAAATCCCGAGACAACCCTGTTAAAGAAGTAAAAAGCATATCCGATAGGATAACCAACAATAAAAAAATTACCTGCTAATTTGAGGAGAAAAGATGCTCAAACTTTCAACAGAAAAAGAAAATTTAGAGGAAGTATTTTTCACTGATGAATTATATTGTAACTTCTGTGCAGATATGAATGCTAAATCTAATTTAAACAATGAAAATAGTTCTAATGTCCCTCCATGCAGCAAATGTACCGGACTCATCTATGCAATAAAGGCAAAGGTATATTTTGTTGTGAATTAACGTATCCCCCGGCTTAAACAATCTCTACAAGTTGAATATCAAAAGTCAGGTCTTTTCCTGCCAGCGGATGGTTGGCATCCAGCGTCACTGTTGATTCGGCAACATTCGTAATCGTAACTACGATTACCTGATCATCTGGCTGGGATAGCTCCAATTGCTCGCCTACAGTTAAGTTTATATCAGGCGGAAACTGGCTGCGGTCTACTTCTAATATCATTTCCTTTTGATACGGCCCATAGGCCTTATCTGCCGAGATTATTATGGTCCTTGTTTCACCTGAATTCATCCCGATAATAGCCTCTTCAAACCCGGGGATTATCTGTCCTGAGCCGAGGGTAAACTGCAGTGGGCCTTTATCATCAGAAGAATCAAACACAGTACCATCTTCAAACTTCCCTGTATAGTTCACCTTTACAATATCTCCATTCTTTGCCTGTGACATCATATTTCCTTTCATTTAATGGTTATTTTAAAAAATCTGAGTTTCTAATCGGTCTCCTGACTTCTGCCTTTCTCCACTTCCTCTCCAAGGTACTTTATAAGTTCCTTCACTCCCTTACCTGTAACCGCTGAGATTGAGAAGAATGGAAATCCTTGCTTTTTGCAATACTGTGTGAGCTTTTTCAAATTGTCCTTATTCGTCATGGAATCAATCTTAGTACCTGCCACAACCTGGGGCTTTTCCATTAAAACAGGGCTGTATAATGAAAGTTCTTTATTTATTGCTTCAAATGCTTCAACAGGTTCAAGGGTTGCTCCGTCTGAAACATCCACAAGATGTAAGAGTACAGACGTTCTTTCAACATGCCTGAGGAATTGAAATCCCAATCCCTTCCCTTCATGCGCACCTTCAATCAATCCGGGTATATCAGCCATTACAAAACTTTTATCATTACCACAACTTACAACCCCCAACTTCGGACTAAGTGTAGTAAATGGATAGTCTGCGATCTTTGGTTTTGCTGCAGATATGCACGAAATCAGAGTAGACTTGCCGGCATTCGGAAGTCCTATTATTCCTACATCTGCCAAAAGTTTTAGTTCGAGCTGCAGCCACTTTGCCTCCCCGGTTCCGCCTGGTTCCGCATTCCTTGGGGCACGGTTCAACGAGGTCTTAAAGGAGGCATTCCCAAGCCCTCCCTTGCCGCCATGTGCTACAATTACCTTATCCCCCTCATTAACCATGTCAGAAATAAGTTCATTGGTTTCAAAATCATAGATTAGAGTACCCACTGGTACTTTCATAACTATATCTTTGGCATTCCTGCCATGCATATCCTTACCCTGACCATGTTCTCCGCGGTCAGCCAGATAATGCTGTTGGTATTTCTGATCAATAAGGGTATACAGGTCTGTGGAGGCTATAATAATTATATCGCCGCCGTTACCACCATTACCACCATTAGGTCCTCCACGCGGGACATACTTTTCCCTGCGAAAACTTACACAACCGTTTCCACCATTCCCGCCCTGGACGAATATTTTTATACGGTCTATAAACAATTTAGAA
>JAHFER010000145.1 GCA_023248365.1 Nitrospirota bacterium | reverse complement strand
TTCCCAGGTGAAGAACATAGAAAAAGTCTTGATAATCCGTCATTAGGATACATTGCCAACTATGCCCTCAATGAAGATTATCATACTGTTATTGAATCAAGGTTAAAAGACCTGCTTTCACAGATTAATATCATTACAAAAGGAAAAGTGCAAGGCAGGATTTACGTGGACAGCGGCCCTGTACCGGAAAAGGCCCTTGCTGTAAAGGCAGGCATAGGGTGGATGGGGAAACATTCTATTATAGTTACTAAAGATGAAGGCTCCTGGCAGCTATTTGGCGTATTGCTACTTGATACAGAACTTGATTTTGATGAAGAGTCCTTAGATTATTGCGGTAGTTGTACAGCGTGTATTGATGCCTGCCCGACAAGTGCCATTATAGCACCTTATGTGGTGGATGCCCGGCGGTGCATTGCATATCTTCTCGGAGAGTTAAAGGGAGATATACCTTCAGAATTACGGCCTCTCATTGGAAACAGGATATTCGGATGTGATGACTGTCAGTGGGCATGTCATTGGAATATAGGGAATCAGGGGAATAACAGTGCTCCCATATCTAAAGAACCGGCATTCCAGCCCAGGAGGGATTTAAACTCACCACTGCTTGAGGATCTGATTGATATAAACGAAGAACAATTCAATACCATGTTTAATAATAATCCAATCAAGAGGATTAAATGGAAAAGATTTATTAGAAATGTTAAGGTTGCTATTGAGAATGCAGGAGATGATAGGGATAACCACAGAGCACACAGAGAAACAGATTAATATTAAAGAATGGGGAAAAACCTCTTTTTATGGCTTTCTCTGTGCACTCTTATGTTATGCTTCTATTATCTTAACTACTTGCAAACTTTAAAATTACGAGGTCACAGAGAACGAAAGAAAACCTCTGGATTTTTAATTTATATTTTACCTCTGTGTACTCTGCGGTTTTCCGTTTAAATATTCAGGAGAGAAAAAAATGAGATACGGTGAAGAAGAGATAAAAAATGCTGAACTGGAGCGCTGGGAGAATTCCTGTCAGGACAGAGACTATGCAATTGATATATCATTCCCTGAATTTTCCTGCCTCTGCCCCAGGTCTGGCTATCCTGATTATGCTACGATAAAGATAAATTACATCCCGGATAAATTCATAGTGGAACTAAAGTCATTAAAACTCTACCTCAACAAATTCCGCGACCAGCACATCTCCCACGAATCCGCAACAAACAAGATATATGATGATCTCAAGAGATTGCTCGAACCGAGGAAGATTGAAGTGGTCGGTGACTGGAATCCGAGGGGGAATGTGAAGACGATTATAAAGGTTTCTTCTGAAAATAACCCATCCCCACCCCTTCGACTTCGCTCAGGGCAGGCCTGACCCTCCGTGAACTAAAGCATCTTAACCGTTCTTTTTAAAAATCCGTGAATAGGGGTCGCTGCCTGTTAGTAGTATTGCAATACCATTATATACCTGTTATGATAGTATCTCAATACTATCAGGAGGACAGTTTTGCTGGAAGAGCTTTTCCATCTCAGTCAGGATTTCCTGCGGATAAATAACCGGAGCTACCTCAGGTATTTCCTGAAAACAGATCCCTTTAAGAGCCGTTTTTCTATTGTAGTTGGCCAGCGCGGGGTTGGAAAAACCACTGCCATTATACAACATATTTTGTCTTCTTATGATAATGACTTTTTTACAAACAAAGCTATATATGTACAGGCAGACCATTTTATTGTAGGAAACCATTCCCTTTATGAGATTGCCGGGCAATTCTACAACCTGGGCGGCGAAATGGTTTGTTTTGACGAGATACACAAATATCCCTCATGGTCAACTGAACTGAAAAGCATCTATGATACATTTCCCAAGCTTACTATAATAGCATCCGGGAGTTCAGCGCTTGAGATTTATAAGGGGAGCCGGGACCTGAGCAGGAGGGCTGTAGTTTACAGAATGTTCGGGATGTCATTCAGGGAATTTATAGAGATTACACTTGGGATGGATCTTAAAAGTACCAGCCTTGAGAATTTAGTCAAAAGCCACCAGCGAATCGCACATGAAATTATCACCGATGTCGAGACAAAAGGAAATAAGATACTTGCACTTTTTAAAGAGTATCTTGAGCATGGGTACTATCCCTATTTCAGCGACTTCAGGGACAAAGAACTTTTCTATATTACACTTGAACAGAATTTGCATACTACCCTTGAAAGCGATTTGATTGCAATATACCCTTCCTTAAGCGGCAACAGCATAAAGAAAATAAAAAAGCTGCTGTCCATAATTTCAGCATCAGTCCCCTTTTCTCCGGATCTTAGGAAATTGAAGAATTTGCTTGATGTCGGCGATGAGCGGACTTTAAAAACTTATCTGAAATACCTTGAAGATGCAGGAATAATCCTTACTGTTTCAAAGGCAGGGAGGGGACTTCGGGAGCTTGAAAAACCTGAGAAGATATACCTGAACAACCCTAATTTGATCTATGCAATATCGGGCCGGATGCCGGCAAATATTGGTAACTTAAGGGAGACCTTCTTTCTGAATATGTCAAATTCCTTACACAAGGTTTCAACACCTGATCAGGGAGATTTCATGATTGACGGAAAATATAGTTTTGAAGTTGGAGGGAAAAACAAGGACTTCAGACAGATCAAGGATGTCAAAAACTCTTTTCTGGCTGTGGATGATATAGAAATCGGGGTCAGAAATAAAATACCGCTGTGGCTGTTTGGTTTTTTGTATTAGTCATGCGTTAGCTCATCACTTATTTCCCCAGCCAGCCTCGTTGCCTCTGCTATGCAGTGGCCTACTGAAACTCCGTTAATATAATTTCCTGCGAGGTAAAGGCCTTTATTTTAGCCAGCTCTCTTTTTATTACATCTATCCTGTCCTGATGTCCGATGGTGTATTGTGGTATGGCCATGGGCTGACGGATGATGCGGATGAAATCTGGTTGTTCATTAATGCCGAGTATTGCATTTAAATCCATTAATGTCATGTCCAATAATTCTTTGTCATCATATTTCAGGATGTCTGGCTTCCTTCCTCCTCCGAGTATATTTGTAAATGCCACATTGCCGGCACCCGCCCTTCCAGGGAATACAGTGGAACTCCAGATGCTTCCAAGTATGTTATATCCCGTCTTCTTTGACTCTTTTGATGGAATAAGAAAACCAAAACCATCAAGCGGGTGTTTTATCTTTTTTCTGCCGTAACCGGTAAAGATGATTACTACAGGGACATATTCTATCTGCTTCAGAGCAGCGGCCAATGTTTCTGACAGGGGTTGAACAATGCCGGCTGTAACCCATGCCGGTGTGGCAAATATCACTTTATCGCACCTGAAGACCTCTTTATATTTAACATCCTGGCAGGTAACTTCAAACCTGTTGTCTCTGTCCATCCTTAAAGATGTAACACTGCTCCCTTTTATAAACCGGTCTCCGAGGATTTTACTTATGGTATCCGGAATCGTTTGAAGGCCATTCACAAACGATATTAACTTCATCTTCCGCTTTGGTTCTGTCTTTTTCCTCTTACCGAAGATACCGCCTTTTAACAGGCCTCCGTAGTCCTGTTCCAATGAATACATCTTTGGGAAACAGCTTTTAAGGGAGAGACGTGATGGGTCTCCTGCGAAGACACCGGTGACAAAAGGGTCTATTGCATAATCAAGAAATTCCTGACCTGTTCTTCTGACAACAAACTGAGCAATTGTCTCATCTGAACTTCCGTTGTATTTTTTTATAAATGGTTCGCACATCAGGCGAAGCTTACCCTGGATGCTCCACAAATCTGTGGTGATAAACTGAAGAGGTCCGGTTGGAAGCGGCCTTAATCTGCCGTCTCTTACAACGTAGCGGTTTTTCGCATTATCACTTGCATCTATCTTATCTTTAAAAATCCCCAGGTCCTTACAGAGGTCATCAATTTCAACAAATGTATCAAGAGTGGAATTAGGGCCGCATTCAATGAGATACCCGCTGTCTTTCTCAGTGCGGATTGAACCGCCTCCCCTGTTTTCCTTTTCAATAACGGTTACGTCAAGACCCTTCTTGTCCAGCCAGTAGGCTGTAGTAAGGCCGGAGATGCCGCCGCCGATTATAAGAATCTTTTCCATTTATCCTTTCAAGACAATATCTTTTAACGCTTCTATCAGCAACGGTGAATCGTTTAATGCCGGCGCCCTGTAGTAATGCGTTATGCCGTGCCTTAATGCGGCCTCTTTGTACAGGATATCCATCTCATAGAGTGTCTCTAAATGATCCGATACAAAACTTATTGGGACTAATAGAACCTTCTTTACGCCCTTACTCCCCAGTTCTTTTAACATCTCTTCAGTATAAGGTCCAAGCCATTTTAAAGGCCCTACACGGCTCTGATAGCACAGGTGATAATTTCCATTCGGACCAAGTCGTTCTGATATAAGACTTACAGTTTGTTCAATGTGTTTTGCATATGGGTCACCCTTCTCTATAAACCTCAAAGGTATTCCGTGGGCGCTGAACACTATATGGCAACTCTCAAAATCAAGTTTATTTAAGTCCATAGCCTTATGTATCCTCTCACACATTGCATCTATATACAGAGGATTCTCATACCACTCCTTTACAACGCTTACCTCAATTGAAGAATTACCAATCCGCCTCCATATGCGGTTAAATTCATTAAGGGTTGATCCTGTGGTTGTAACTGAGTAATGCGGATAGAGCGGGAGTACTATAATCTTTTTCAATGGAAGTGTCAGCATTTTTTTCACAACGTCCTCAATCAAAGGACGCCAGTAACGCATGGCAACAAAGACCTCATATCTGCCCGTCTTAGACATGGACAGTTGCTTTCTAAGCGCCTCTCCCTGCTGATTTGTAAGCTCTAAGATAGGGGACCTCCCGCCTATGAGTTTGTAGAATTCTTTTACCTGCGGTGACCTTTTTCTTGAGATAAATTTTGCAAGCGGCTTTAATATAAAACGGTTATACCCCATTATATCTGAGTCAGAAAAGAGGTTATAAAGGAATGGTTCTACTGCATCTAAAGAATCCGGGCCGCCAAGATTTATTAAAAGAACCGCTGTAGACGCAGAGCGGTCTCTCATA
>JAHFER010000144.1 GCA_023248365.1 Nitrospirota bacterium | reverse complement strand
GTAAGAAACTGTCATTCCCACGAAAGTGGGAATCCAGTGCAATGGCTTAGTTCTGGATTCCCGTATTCACGGGAATGACGGTTTACGGACACGAACAACGGACACGATTCACGGATTTTCTATTGAAAGATATTGTATTTAAAAAAATTCATCTTGATAACGGTATAAGGGTTGTAGCTGAGCGTATTCCATCAGTTAAATCTGTGTCTCTTGGTGTGTGGGTTGGCGTTGGATCAAGGGATGAATCAGAGGCAGAGGGCGGCATTTCCCATTTTATTGAGCATATGTTTTTTAAGGGGACAGCCAGGCGCAGCGCCCATGATATATCCATGGAGATGGATTCCCTCGGAGGCGAGCTTAATGCATTTACTACAAGGGAGTCTACTACTTTTTATGTGAAAATACTTGATGAGCATCTCGCTAAGGGTATAGATATAATATCTGATATTTTTCTCCATTCTGCCTTTTTAAAGAAGGAGATGGATAAGGAAAAACAGGTTGTACTTGAAGAGATAAAGATGGTGGAGGATGACCCTGAAGACTATATACATGATATGCATTCCCTTATGGTCTGGGATGGAAATCCCCTTGCAAGGTCTATACTTGGAGAGATAGAGACAGTTCAGAATATGAAAAGGGACAGCTTGATTAAGTATATCAGGCGCCACTACCATCCTGAGAATATTGTAATATCCGTAGCAGGGAATTTTGAATTTCCCGTGCTGACTAAACTGCTTAATAAAAGCTTCGGTAAGTTTAATAACCCTGGTTCATTAAATGAGCGTATCGCTCCCGCAATTAAAAGCGGTATATGGACAAAGAAAAAGGCCACTGAACAGGTACACTTCTGCTTAGGTACGATGGGATTGCCGCAGGGTCATAAAAACAGGTATCCCCTTTATGCGCTTAATTCCATACTCGGCAGCAGCATGAGTTCCCGTCTGTTTCAGGAGGTGAGGGAAAAACGGGGATTGGTTTATACCATATACTCATACGTTGCATCTTTCACAGATGCAGGCCTTTTAAATATATATGCAGGGACAAGCAAAGATGCACTTCCAAAGGTGCTTGAACTTGTTATGAAAGAGATTCGCAAGATAGATAAGCAGGGGATTTCCAGGGATGAAATGAAGAGGGTCAAAAACCAGATGAAGGGTAATCTCATGCTGGGCCTTGAGAGTACGAGTAACCGTATGAGCCGTATAGCAAGAGATGAGCTCTATCTTCAAAAATATTGTTCACCTGCGGATATTATAAGTGAAATAGAAAAGATAACACCATCGAAGGTTCAGTCCCTGACAGATGAATTGTTTAAGACTGAATACCTTTCTCTTGCTGTGCTTGGTCCGATAAGCAGGGAGAATATCCCTGACGGACTATTGAAAATCTGAAAGTGCTTGACTTGAAATTTCAACATAGTGTAACTTCTTGTGTTATGAAAAACCTGCGTTCTGTTTTATCTGTATTGTTCATAGCAACTATAAGTTCATTACTGCTATTCGCAACAGGACATTCTTATGCAGCAGGGGGCACGAATACCAGTCTGAAAGGCTTAATGCTGGCCGGATCTGCTGATATGCCCTCAGGCTTGCCGGGGACGGCTGGAGCACCCGGAACACCTTCTACGTTAACTCCCTTTGATTTCCAGAAAAAGCAAGATATGTTACAACAGGGGGGAAACAGGCCTGATTCAGGTAAACTTCCTGCAGATCAGCCTGCCTTGGAAGGTGCATCAGTGCCTTCTGTTACAGAAGAGCCTTCTGATTTTGAAAGATACCTCTCTGAGGGGCTTGATATAAATGAAACACAGTTGTTTATACTGAAACTACAGCCGGACATCAGGTTTTCCATGACTCCTGTTACTCCAATTCCTCCGGGATACACTATGCTAAATATACCAAGTGAGCTTGGCGGAGGATGTTATATTTATTCCACCGGTAGGTACGCTTGTTGGAGTTGCGGGGAATGTGAAGGTACCTGCAATATATGAGTTAAAAGAAGATACAAAGCTTTCGGATTTATTAGAGATGACAGGTGGCGTGAACGGGATCTCATTTAAAAACCGTGTCCAGATCCTTAGAGTTGGAAATGCCGGAGACCAGGATCTTGTCGAGATTAACCTGTCAGAAATAGAAAAGGAAAAGGAAAATAATATCACTTTGAGAGACGGCGATTTAGTAAAGATATTTACCATCTCTCAGACAGTAGAAAAGGTCGTCCATATCACAGGGGCGGTGAAGTCCCAGGGCACGTTTGGTTATAGAGACGGCATGACTGTGAAAGATCTTCTTACATATTCCGGAGGACTGCTGCGGTATTCAAGTAAAGAAGAGGCAGAATTAACAAGGGTAAACATTACATCTGAGGGGCCAAAGACAGAAAGGATTATTGTAAAACTAAGTAAGGCGATGGACGGAGATCCTCAATATAACATATCCCTGAAAGAAGATGATTATCTGTTTGTAAGAACAGTACCTGAGTGGGGCCTTTACCGTACAATATCAGTAACTGGTGAGGTGAAGTTTCCGGGAACATATACTATTAATAAGGGAGAAACCCTGTCGTCTCTTATAGAAAGGGCAGGTGGATTTACTGACAAGGCATATCTTAAAGGCTCGGTCTTCACAAGAGAGTCAGTAAGAAATTTACAACAAAAGCAGTTGGATGAATCTATAAACAGGCTTGAACAGGAGATTATGTCCCAGTCTGCAAAGACCATTGAAGTTGCACTTACTTCTGAAGATGTCCAGCAACAAAAGGCAGCAGATGAGCAAAGAAAAGGTCTTATTACAAAGATGCGTTCTGTGAAAGCAAGAGGAGTAGTCAGCATAAAGATTGATAAGTTAGACAATTTTAAAAATTCATACTATGACATACCCCTTGAGAATGGTGACACCCTTTATGTCCCGGAACAACCTCATCAGGTTCAGGTAATTGGGGCAGTCTACAATCCAACGGCCTTTGTGTATAACCCCAACATGACAGTGGAAGCGTATATGAAATATGCAGGCGGGATGACCAGAAATGCTGAATATGATGATATATATGTCCTCAAGATGGATGGTACTGCTATATCAAAAAGGGGATGGAGCGGAAGCTCAGATGTGAATGGGGGCTGGTTCTTTAAAGGAAGCTTTATGTCTTCTGTTCCCGACCCCGGTGATACAATAGTCATTCCAGAAAAGATAGAACGGATTGCATGGCTCAAGGAAGTAAAAGATTTGACCCAGATATTGTATCAGATTGCAGTTACAGCCGGAGTCCTAATCGTTGCTTTTTAGTAATCGCTGAAAAACTTTATGCCTGAATTAAACATGTCAAGGCTTGAAGGCTATCTCTCGTCACTATACAAAGAAAATGTCCGTATCTCATCTATAAGATTAATTGGTAAAGAAACAGGTAAAAAAGGGGATACAGATCTCAAAGGTTTTGGCTATGGTATACCCTATATTATTTCTTTTTCTGTAAACAATAAAATAAATACAGTTGTCCTTGAAAGCATGTCTCCGAACAGTTTCGGTCACGACCATTTTTCTGACAGGGCACAGAGCCTTATCTGGGACCATTCTACTTTCAATAAATTGCAGGGACATGTAAAATCTTTAGATGTTGGTGCATTCACAGTGGATGGAAGGGTCATATCTGTCGGAGATGGGGAAGAGTTTTTTATTGTCACAGAATTTATTGAGGGGAATGAGTATTATAAAGACCTCGAACGCATCCTTGCTGAGAAGGATATAAAACAGGAGGATGAGGATCGTGTAACGGCATTGGCAGAATATCTTGCGGCTATACACAAGGTAAAGATTGATGCCCCTCAACTTTATACGAGGAGGATCAGGGATCTCGTTGGTCATGGTGAGTGTATAATGGGACTAATAGACAACTACCGGACTGGATTTGATTTTATTACAAGGGATTTATTAAAGAATATAGAATTAAACTGTGTTGAATGGCGGTGGAGGATAAAAGATATGGGACACCGACTGTCTCAGGTACACGGTGATTTTCATCCATGGAATATCATATTCAGAGAAGGTGCAGATTTTACTGTATTAGACAGGGCAAGAGGTGAATGGGGCGAACCTGCTGATGATGCAGGTACAATAGCTATCAACTATCTTTTCTTCTCACTCCAATGTTACGGAAGGCTTGAAGGGGCGTTTGAAAGGCTTTATTCCCTGTTTTGGGAGAGATACCTTAGGTGTTCATGCGATAAAGAGATATTTAAGGTTATACAGCCTTTCCTCGCGTGGAGGGGGCTTGTCCTGGGTAACCCGCTGTGGTATCCTGCCCTGCCATGTGATGTAAGGAAAAAGATTTTCAATTTTATTAAGAATGTTCTGATGACAGACGAGTTTGAACCAGCGAGGGCTAATGAATATCTTGAAGACAGATGAGGGTTTTGCAATATGGGTGACAGGTTTGCCTGCTTCAGGTAAGACATCAGTAGCAGAGGCTATTGAAAAAAGACTCTCAGAGTGGTATACCATTAAAATCGTTCGGCTTGAATCGGATGTTTTGAGAAAGGTTCTTACCCCTGAACCGGCGTATTCACAGAAAGAAAGGGATTGGTTCTATGATGTTATGACTTTTCTCGGACATATGCTGACATCGAATGGGATAAGTGTTATATTTGATGCAACCGGAAACAGGAAGGCCCATAGAGATGAAGCAAGGGGCTTAATAAGTAAATTTATAGAAGTATATGTAAAGTGTCCGCTCCATATATGTATTGAAAGGGACCCCAAGGGTATTTATAAGATGGCACAAAGCGGAAAGGCGGCTACTGTTCCCGGATTACAGGAGGATTATGAGGAGCCGATATCTCCGGATATTGTAATAGAATCAGACAAAATTTCTCCTCAGGCAGGAGCTGAGCATGTGATAGCAAAGATGAAGGAGATGGGGTGGGTGTGATAAATGGTAATGGGTGATGTGGGAAGCAGGGGATCTAATGCTGATTGCTCTAAAATTGAGATGGATAACCGGAAGGAGGCTGATACGCTATGATGACAAAGAAAAAGAAAGAGGACCTCAGGAACATGCTGCTTGAGAAAAAACGTGTTATCTGGAGTGAGGTGAAAGAGAAGCTTTTTGATCAGCTTGGAAGGGAATATAA
>JAHFER010000143.1 GCA_023248365.1 Nitrospirota bacterium | reverse complement strand
GGAAAATGGCGAATGGGATTTGTGATGACCTGTTGAGTACCATTCTTATTGGGATAAGATGTCCTGTAATTATGGCTCCGGCTATGGACTATGAGATGTATGAGAGTCCTGTTGTCCAGAGAAATATCTCCATTTTAAAGGATTTTAAAGTCGTGTTTTCAGGACCAGCGGCTGGTTCACTTGCATCTGGCGCTTCAGGTCAGGGGCGTATGAGTGAACCAGAGGAGATTTTATCATTTATAAGGGCCAGTCTTGAAAAGTCTGATGACTTAAAAGGACAAGTGATTCTTGTAACTGCAGGCCCGACAAGAGAGGCCTTAGACCCTGTAAGGTATATCAGTAATTCATCCTCAGGTAAAATGGGATATGCAATAGCTGATTCTGCAAGGAGACGCGGGGCAAGGGTAATCCTTATCAGCGGGCCAACATCTTTGACCCCTCCAGCCGGGGTAGAATGCGTAAGTGTAATAACTGCTGAAGAGATGTTAAATGCAGTCATGAATAATCTTTCTGAATCTACTATTGTAGTTATGGCAGCCGCAGTTTCAGACTTCAGACCGTCAGATGTACAGGAGACCAAAATAAAAAAGAGTGAAGGTATCACTCTGAAGCTTATAAAGACTCAGGATATACTTGAAGAAATCTCCCAGAAAAAGGGGAATCAGTTTATAATCGGGTTCGCTGCAGAGACAGGGGATCTGGTAAATAAGGCTAAGGATAAGTTAAATTCAAAACACCTTGATATGATTGTTGGAAATGATGTCAGCCTGCCAGGAGCAGGATTTGATTGCGATACAAATATTGTAACTATTATTGACAAATGTGGTGAGATAATTGAATATCCTGTGATGTCTAAGAATATGGTTGCTGAAAAGATATTTGATTATACGCTGGAGAAACTAAAGAAGAGATTACCATGATTAAAGAAAATAACTCAAGGTCGTTTATCCCTATTGCAGAAGGATACTTAAAGTCAGGCATGGTAGATGAGGCCATAGGTGTTCTTAAGGCAGGGCTTCAGGTTTATCCTAAATATCTTGGTGCACGAGTTTCTCTGGGAAAGGCATATCTCGAGAAGGGGCTGATTAAAGAGGCTTTAAAAGAATTTGAGTATGTTATCAGCTTGAGTCCTGATAATATATATGCCCAGAGGAAACTAATCTCAATATACAGGAATATGGGCAGGATTGATGAGGCAATTAAGGGATGTGACGCATTGCTCCTGTTTAATCCAAAAGATAAAGAGATTATAAGTTTACATTCTGAGCTGATGAAGGAAAATAATCCCCCCATCCACCCTTTAACAAAGGAGGGTAACTACGACGTTCTTACTTTAGAAAGTGGAGCTAACAATGATGTCCCCCCTTTAGAAAAGGATGGTACGGGGGGATATGAGCCTTCTGTTCAGGAAAAACAGGAACATATTATTGAAGAATTCTCCACTGAGACAATGGGAGATTTGTTCATTGCACAGGGTGAGATAGAAAAAGGGATTGACATTTACCGGCGTTTACTTGTAAGGGATCCTGATAATAAATCAATATTAGAAAAGATTGAGAATTACCTTCACCCTGGAAAGGTTAAAACAAAAGAAAATCAAATAAACCGTCTTCAGAATTTTTTAGAAAATGTAGAGAGGAATAAGAGGCAGGCGTGAAAAAGATATTAGTAATCCATGGCCCTAATCTGAACATGCTTGGGAAAAGAGAGACAGGGATATACGGCGAAACTACTTTAACAGATATAAATGAGGCGCTTAAAAATCTTGCAAAAGAGCTTGCAGTAGATGTCACAGTATTCCAATCAAATACTGAAGGGGCCTTAATAGACAGGATACACGAGGCAGCAGTAGAATATGATGCTATTGTAATAAATCCTGCTGGTTATACACATACAAGTGTGGCCCTCAGGGATGCCCTCGCAGCGGTAGATATTCCGGCTATTGAAGTGCATATTTCAAATGTCTACAAGAGGGAAGAGTTCCGGCAACATTCATACATATCTGCGGTAGCAGTCGGGCAGATTGCAGGTTTTGGTGTAAACAGCTATCTATTAGGTTTAAGGGCAGCGGTTGATTTAGTAAGATCTAAGCAGTGAGCAGTGAAAAGATAATATGACATTTCGTAATAAGAGGAGGATAGGACTTTGATAACTGTAGGTGATCTGAGGGGGGGCAACAAGGTAGAAATTGAGGGGGAGCCATATATAGTGGTTGAGGCACAGCATGTGAAGCCTGGCAAGGGCGGTGCATTCTGCAGGACCAAACTAAAGAGTCTGAGAACCGGCAGTATCCTTGAGCGTACATACAGAGTGAATGAAAAGCTCGATGTACCTAATCTGGAACAAAAAGAAGTTCAGTTTCTTTATGCCGCTGAGAATCAGTACTATTTTATGGAGATAAATACCTTTGAACAGCTTTTTCTCAGGGAAGAACAACTTGGTTCAAGTAAAAACTATGTCAAAGAAAATATGGTATTAAATATTCTATACTTTAATGATAATCCGATTGGTATTGATTTACCATTATCTGTAGAGCTTACCATTGCAAAAACTGATCCTGGAGTAAGAGGAGATACTGCAACAGGCGGGACAAAGCCTGCTGTACTTGAGACAGGCGCAGTAGTAAAGGTTCCCCTGTATTTAAACGAGGGGGATGTAGTAAAGGTTGATACCAGGAGTGGAGAATTTATTGAAAGGGTGAAATGAAAGACACAGGAGATAGCAAACCAATAAAGTCTGTTAAAAAACCTTGGGTGGACATCGGTGAATTGAGGGATCTTATTGAACTTGTAAAAAATACAGAGGTATCTGAGCTTGAAGTAGAGAAGGATGGGGTACGTGTAAAGATAAAGAAGTCCTCACCTTCTGCTTCATATGGATTAAGGAGGCTCCAGGAAACCGTATCTGCTTCAATTCCCTCAGGTGGGGTAAGTCATGGTACTCATCAAATCCATACTTCAGAATTATCAGATGATAAATATTATTCTGTAACTTCTCCGATAGTTGGGACATTCTACCGCTCATCTTCACCTGGTTCTGAAGTGTATGTGAATATTGGTGATACTGTGAAGAAAGGTCAGATACTCTGTATAGTAGAAGCCATGAAATTGATGAATGAGATAGAATCAGAGGTTGATGGAAAGATTGTAGAAGTTTTAGCTGAAGATTCTCATCCGGTTGAGTACGGTGAGGTGTTGTTTAAGATAGAACCTGTTTCTTAAAATTATGTTCCATAAAATACTTATAGCAAACCGCGGCGAGATTGCGCTTCGCATAATACGGGCATGTAAAGAGCTCGGGATCAAGACCGTAGCCATATATTCAAAGGCAGATGAATCAGCTCTTCATGTCAGATTTGCGGATGAACGGGTATGTGTAGGGCCTCCTGACAGTGCATTAAGTTACAGGAACATTCCAAATATCCTAAGTGCCGCTGAAATTACGAATTCTGAGGCAATTCATCCGGGCTATGGTTTTCTTTCTGAGAATGCCCATTTTGCAGAGGCATGTGAGGCCGCTGGAATTGTTTTTATAGGGCCGACTCCTGAGAATATTGCCCTCATGGGTGACAAGGCAAAGGCCAAAGAGACGATGATGAAGTGCGGTATGCCCTTAATGCCCGGAAGCAGGGGAGTTGTGTCAGCAGAAAAGGACGCCCTTGAAGTTGCAAAGGAAATAGGATTCCCTGTAATCATAAAGGCGTGCGCCGGAGGCGGCGGAAGAGGGATGAGGGTAGTTCACAAGGAGCAGGAACTTGCAAATACCTTTCTTATGGCGCAGGCAGAGGCAAAGGCATGTTTTGGAAGCGAAGAGGTCTATATTGAGAAGTTTTTCCATGATCCAAAACATATTGAGATACAACTATTGGCTGATAAGACAGGGAATGTGGTCTATCTCGGAGAGAGAGACTGTTCTGTTCAGCGCAGACATCAAAAGTTGATAGAGGAAACGCCCTCTCCAATAGTTGATGATAAGATGAGAAAAAAGATGGGAGAGGCAGCAGTAAAGGCGGCTAAATTTGTAGGATATGTCAGTGCAGGCACTATAGAGTTTCTTGTGGATGAAGAACATAATTTCTATTTTATGGAAATGAACACCCGTATTCAGGTTGAACATCCGATAACTGAAATGGTTACAGGTGTTGACCTTCTCAAAGAACAGATAAAGATAGCCGCAGGGGAGCCCTTACGATTTACTCAAAAAGATATAAAAATGACAGGACACAGTATTGAATGCAGGATTAATGCTGAAGATTCTGAAAAATTCGTTCCTTCTCCAGGCCGTATTACCGCCTATTGTGCCCCAGGAGGACCTGGCGTGAGGGTGGATTCGTTTGCTTACGCGGGTTATACAGTGCCTCCTTATTATGATTCAGTGATTGGTAAACTCATTGTTCATGGCAGAGACCGGGAAGAGGCGATTGCAAAGATGTTAATGGCGCTTGATGAATATGTGATAGAAGGAATAAAAACAACCATTCCATTCCACCAGAGAGTACTCAAAAGTCAGGAATTCCTCGAAGGAAAGTATTCTACAAACCTGGTTGAAAAACTATTAAGTAAATAGACGGGATTTTCTTATGAGAAAAACTATAAAGGGTTTATACCTGATCATAGATCAGCAGTATACGGACAGAAATATTATTTCGATAGCCATTGAAGCAATTGAGGCCGGCGTAGAGATTATTCAGTACAGGGAAAAGAAATTATCAAAGAAAGCTACACTTGTCATTGCAGGTCAATTAAGGGAAATAACCAGAGAGGCCGGGATTATATTTATTATTAATGACGACCCTGCCATTGCCCTTGCTGTTGATGCTGATGGTGTACACCTTGGGCAGGAAGATTTTTCTTCAGATATTGCAAGAAAGATATTAGGAAATGAAAAGATTATTGGAATATCAACACATAGCATGTCAGAGGTACTTCTCGCAAAAGGAACTGATGTTGACTACATCGCATTTGGGCCGATATTCCATTCTAATACAAAGTTAGTCACATCTCCGCATGGAATTGATGGATTAAAAAATATCAGGGCCGCTACATCTCTTCCTTTAATTGCCATAGGCGGGATAAATCAGGAAAATGTATCAGATGTTATAAAGGCAGGCGCTGATGGCGCGGCAGTTATATCAG
>JAHFER010000142.1 GCA_023248365.1 Nitrospirota bacterium | reverse complement strand
TTATTTAATAAATCCCCCTACAATCTCCCCAATATACCTCGCCGTCTCCCGTGCAACTTCCTCTGATTCAACCATCACTGAAAGTTCATTATTGTATTGCAGGGCGCTTGCTGTAAGGTTGTGACTGCCAATAAATGAATACAATTTATCAATCACAATTGCCTTTACATGGGTACGTTTCGATGGAGAATCAAAATAGACCTTTACTCCGCCTTTAGTTAACTCCATTGCAGTCTGCTCATTATCAGCGTTCAGTGATGATCCCCTTACACCCTCCTGCTCTAAAAGGACCTGGACATCAGCTCCGCGACGGGCTGCCTTTATAAGTGCATCTTTTATTCTGTCTGCATAATTTGTCCTTTTACCAGTAGTCTTAAAAACAAACATGCTTATTATGATTTCATGTTGTGCATTATCAATATGATTTAAAAGTACATCAAAATACCTTTTATCTTCAAGTACTGTAATCCCTTTATCAGAATAAGGCTTAAGGTTTTCATGACGACGAGATTTGCCATAGACATCGGAAGATGTAACAAACCCGCTAACTAAGATAATTAATATTATAAATGTCAGCTTACGCATAATTCAGTTTTTACCAAACCGTGCCTTGAGCGCTGCAAACTTATCAGCCATGCTCCGCTGTACCGGCGGTTTCTGCGGCTCTTTTCTATCTGCCTTTTTTGTCGTCCCTGCGCCTGCCGCAGGAACAGGCGAAAGAAGCGCCTTTCTTGAAAGGGATATTCGTTTCATAGGCACATCCACTGCCAGTACCTTTACCTTAACCACTTCCCCAACCCGTACGGCCTCTTTCGGGTCTTTGATGAATTTATTGGAAAGCTCTGAGATGTGCACAAGTCCGTCCTGGTGGACACCTATATCAACAAACGCCCCGAAATTGGTTACATTTGTCACAGTCCCTTCCAGTACCATCCCTTCCTGCAGATCAGTTATTCCCTTTACGTCTTCCCTGAAGGTTGCAGCAGTAAACTTCTCACGCGGATCTCTGCCGGGCTTCAACAACTCTTCCCTGATGTCGCTTAATGTGTAAACCCCGGCCTTATCATCAACAAACTGCTTTATGTCTATCGTCTGAATAACCTTTATGTTTTCTAAAAGCTCAGGTGCCTTTATTCCAAGTGATGAGGCGATTCTTTCAACTACAGGATAAGATTCAGGATGTACTGCTGTGCTGTCCAATGGATTATCTCCGCCCTTGATCCTCAAAAAACCGGCGGACTGCAGGAAGGTCTTTTCACCAAAGCCGGAGACTTTCAATAGCGATTGTCTCAACCGGAACGCACCATTCTCCTCCCTGTATTTCACAACCCTCTTAGCCACTGACTCGTTTATCCCTGCCACATATCTGAGAAGTGCAAAGGATGCTGTGTTAAGGTCTACGCCGACCCTGTTCACGCAGGACTCCACTGTGCCGTCAAGCCCGGCTTTGAGTCTCTTCTGGTCTACATCATGCTGGTACTGACCAACACCAATGGATTTAGGGTCTATCTTTACAAGTTCAGCAAGCGGATCCTGAAGCCTGCGGGCAATAGAAATGGCCCCCCTCACTGTTAGATCCAGATCAGGGAACTCATCCCTTGCCATATCCGAGGCCGAGTAAACAGATGCGCCGGCTTCACTAACCACCGCACAGAAGATACCCCCGATCTTCTGCTCTCTTAGCATATTCCTGACAAAACTCTCTGTCTCTCTGGAGCCGGTTCCATTACCAATGGCAATTCCGGAAATCTTATATTTCTGAATCAGCGTCATAAGTGTCTTTGAAGCGCCTGCAATATCATTGCGCGGCTCAGTCGGGTATATGGTCGTATTCTCAAGCAGCCTTCCGGTCTCGCTGACAACCGCCACCTTGCATCCGGTCCTCATGCCGGGGTCTATGCCTATAACAGTTATCGCACCGGCAGGAGGCGACAGAAGAAGGTTTTTTAAATTCTCATCAAAGACCTTAATAGCCTCTTCGTCTGCCCGGTTCTTAAGGACAATGCGCACCTCCGTCTGGATAGAGGGATTGAGCAGTCTTTGATAACTGTCCTTTATTGATTTCTCAAGATAAGGGACAAATACAGAAGTAAAATCCCTGATAATCTGCCCCCTGAGAAATGAAAGCGCCTTGTCCTCATCCATGTCTATGGAAAATGTAAGTACCTCCTCCTCAGCCCCCCGCCGGATAGCAAGCATCCTGTGGGAAGGGATTACTGCTACAGGTTCACGAAAATCATAGTACATCTCAAACTTCGTTTTATCCCCTTCCCTGCCTTTGATCACCCGTGATATAACCATACCATCCCTGAGCATCATCTCTCTCAATACCTTCCTGAAACCTGCATTCTCAGAGACCCATTCGGCTATTATGTGCAGGGCTCCTTCTATTGCATCATCTGCTGAAGCAACGAGTTTTTCTTTATTTATAAATTCAGCAGCAAAAACATCAATAGCATTATCCCCTGCATTTTCCGGAGGTATCTGCTCATAGATGAACTTAGCCAGAGGTTCCAGCCCCTTTTCAGTAGCCACAGAAGCCTTAGTCTTCCTCTTAGGTTTATACGGAAGATACAGATCCTCCAGTTCATTTTTCTCATAGCATCCATCTATCCTTGCCTTAAGCTCCGGGGTAAGCTTACCCTGCTCTTCAATAGTCTTCAGGATAACCACTTTTCGCTCAATCAGCTCGCGGTAATATACCCTCTTTTCATCTATATTTCGTATCTGCACCTCGTCTAAGTTTCCTGTTGCCTCCTTCCGGTATCTGGCTATGAACGGCACAGTTCCACCCTCTTCTAATAACAACAGGGTTTCAGAGGTCTGTTGTTCAGTAACACCAACCTCTTGAGCAATCTTATTCAACACAATTTTATTTACAGAAAACTCCATCAACTCTCCTTTATTTGTTAAAAAGCAATTAACCACAGAGGGCACAGAGAAAAGCAGTTTTTTCCTTTGATTTATAATATCTTTCTCTGTGTTCTCTGTGGTAAATCGCCTTTTTTAGCTGGAAGTACCCCTCATACCCGGTTACTTGTTCAGAATGCCGGCAAGCAGTTCTTTTATTTGTTTTATTGGTGCGGGTTTTATCAGATATTTAAGATCGTTCTCTTTAAAAAAGGCAAGCCTCTCTGCATCAGCAGTACCTGTGAAAAACAAAAATCGTTCCTTAATAGTTGGGAACTTCTCAATAGCCTGTTTATAAAATTCTATCCCATTCATAACCGGCATATCAACATCAGTTACAATGGCTGCATAATATTTTCCCGTTGTCTTCTCCAGCGCCTCTTTACCGTTGGATGCACTTTCAATAACACCTTCATCTGCAAGAATGGCCGAAAGCAGGTCAACTATCATTGTTTCATCATCCACGACAAGTATCTTTTCCTCCCATAACTTTGGTAACACAGTTATATCTCTAAGATACTTCTTAAACTCAGGACGGGATTTTATGAAATCTTCGATATGTTTTTTATGATGTTGTATCGTAACTGCTACCTGAATAAATTCACTGTATTGATGTTTTAATGTATTAACAACGAATAAAAATATATCATTCCATTCAGAAAACTCGTTGAAGACAATACAATCCATTATGTCATCTTTTGTGAGGCTGTTTGCATCTATCCTTTTCTCTATTAATGAAAGATGGCTCTCTATGTTTCGCTGTATATCCGCATCAAAAGTTATAACAGGAGTAGTCGTCTGATCCTTGTCCTGAATCAATTCAGCGGCCCTTTTTATAATGACATAATGCATCCCTTCTTCGGCGGATAAGCGCTTTAAAAAGTCTGTAAATTCTTTATCATCAGGAAACAGGAGTGATGCCTTTTCATAAACCCTGGCAGCCACTTTTTCCATTTCTATAAGCCATACTAAAATTTCTTTAATTAATTTATTCATTGATATTATCCTATCATTGCTTAAAACTTACTTCAAGAATTAAAATTCTTATTGAAGTTCTGCTTGACAGGACTTCCTTAAAGCTGTTAGAGTAATGCATTATCAAAAAACTGCTGTATACGGAAATCTGCGTCATTACGTCAATAGTATGCCAATGTAAGTCCCGGAATACACACGGGGCATTTTCCCCAAAAAAACAGAAAGAAGGAACAAATGGAATTTAATGCATTTGAGTTTCACCCAAGCGTATCAGCCGGAATCACTGCGGCGGGATACATTACTCCAACACCTATACAGGCACAGGCGATACCTCCGGTACTCGAAGGACACGATGTTATGGGCCTGGCACAAACAGGAACCGGCAAGACAGCGGCCTTTGTGCTTCCGATTCTTCAACGGCTCATGCAGGGACCGAGAGGCAATATCCGCGCGCTTATTGTTGCTCCTACACGCGAACTTGCAGAACAGATCAACGATGCAATCATCAGCATGGGAAAAGAGACCCGCCTCAGGAGCCTCACAGTTTATGGAGGTGTAAGCATAAACCCACAGATACAAAAACTCCGCACAGGCGTTGAAATTGTAGTTGCATGCCCGGGCCGCCTGCTCGATCACATTAATCAGCGCACGATCAAACTGTCGCATGTAGAAGTGCTAGTGTTAGATGAGGCAGACAGGATGTTTGACATGGGGTTCCTGCCTGATGTACGAAAGATTATACGGCACATACCGGTCGGGAGGCAAACATTGCTATTCTCTGCTACCATGCCCGATGATATACGAAAGCTGGCGCACGACATACTGCAAACACCTGTCACTGTACAGGTTGATCCGCCTGCACCTGCAGGTACTGTAGCGCATGCGCTCTACCCTGTTGATCAGCATCTGAAGACTCCGCTTCTGCTTGAGCTTTTGCGCCATACTGACACTGATTCTGTATTAATCTTTACACGCACCAAGCACCGTGCCAAGCGCGTTGGGATGCAGCTTGAGAGGTCTGGTTACAAGGCCGCATCATTGCAGGGGAATATGTCCCAGAACCAGCGCCAGGCAGCATTAGATGGATTCCGTGAGGGCAAGTATCAGGTACTTGTTGCAACTGATATTGCTGCCCGCGGAATAGATGTCTCAAGCATATCTCATGTAATCAACTATGATATACCTAATACTGCTGATGCATACACGCACCGGATAGGCAGGACAGGCCGTGCTGCAAAAACCGGCGATGCCTTCACTTTTATTTCCCGTGAAGACGAGGA
>JAHFER010000141.1 GCA_023248365.1 Nitrospirota bacterium | reverse complement strand
AAGGAGACGAGCCATAGAACAGGATACTTTGCCTCGATATGGATTTTGATTTCATTCTGGAATTCTTTTGTATTCATGAATGGACCTTTGTTTCCTTCCTTTTAAGAGGGATGGTTTTCCTAAGCTTGCTTTAGTATATC
Source organism: Nitrospirota bacterium (assembly GCA_023248365.1). Classification (GTDB taxonomy): domain Bacteria; phylum Nitrospirota; class 9FT-COMBO-42-15; order HDB-SIOI813; family HDB-SIOI813; genus JACRGV01. The sequence continues at coordinate 5,034 of JAHFER010000141.1, read as the reverse complement.
ACACTATTTATATGATATTCAAACACTGTATTGTAAAGAAAAAAAGGAAAGTTTGTTATTTGTGTCATCAGTAATCAATCCCTTTTTGCGGCTCAATTCCCTGGCTCATGGCATGTTTGACATCCTTCATCTCAGTAACAGTATGTGCCATTTTTATTACATCAGGATGTGCATCCCTGCCTGTAAAGACCAGATGCAAGAGGGGAGGCTTGTTGTCTATCAACTCTATAATCTGGGAGAGGTCAACAAGCTCAAGTTTCAGTGCGTTATTTATTTCATCAAGGATAATCAGATCAAACTCTCCTGAGGTCATCTTATCCCTTGCAAGCCTAATGGCATCCTGTGCGTTTGCCCTGTGTTCTTCATGAGAGTATGAACTGACCCCGATTCCAACGAACCCTCTTCCTGTAATATGAATTTCTACATTCGGGGCAAGCCTCTTTATGCCGTCAAACTCGCCGGAATACATATCGCCTTTAATAAACTGGATTATGCAGACCTTCATATTGTATCCTGTTGCTCTCAACGCCATACCAAGGGCAGACGTAGTTTTACCCTTGCCATTGCCTGTTATAACGACAACAAGGCCAACCTTTTTCTTTGGCTCATATACTTTTAGTTTTTGTTTAAATTCTATATTCTGCATTTTGTCTTTCATGTTAGCTCTGGAATAGCATACTACGATGAAAAAATCAATGCCGGGTTGACATACTATACTTATGTGTAGTATATTCATTTTATGATACTTTCAACCCTTACAGCGCTTACATACAGGCAGCAGCAGTTGTTGTCATATATAGAGACTACTATGGCGGAACTTGGGTATCCGCCGACACTTTATGAAATGGCTAAGGCTATGGGAGACATTACAGTAAAGGGTGTTAAAGATCATCTGAGGGCGCTTGAGAAAAAGGGGTATCTGAGATGTCAGCCGGGGAAACGCCGCGCTGTTGAGATACTTCAAGGCCGGCTTTTCAGAGGCGAGGGGATACCTGTGGTTGGGCGTGTTGCAGCAGGAATGCCTGTTCTGGCTGTAGAGAATATAGAAGGAACACTGCCACTTGATCCAAAATTTGCAGGCGGCGGAAGGCAGTTTGCCCTCAGGGTGCGTGGAGACAGTATGACAGGTGTGGGAATATTTGAGGGTGACTATATCATCGTAAGACAACAGGAGACTGCTGATTCCGGAGATATAGTTGTAGCCCTCCTTGGGGATGAGGCAACAGTCAAGATATTCAGGAAGAAGGGTAGAGCGGTATTCCTTGAGGCTGCAAACCCTGCATATCCGGATATTCCTCTTAAACAGCAAACACCTTTGCCTAAGATTTTGGGCAGGGTGGTGGGATTGTACAGAACGATAAAATAGTGAATGGTCAATCTTTTAAAAATGGGTACAGATTTAATCAGCAGCAGGCAGGAAGTTAAAAGCTCTGCCATGGAGATTACCGTATCTTTCCTTGTGGCCGGTGAAAAGGTCTTCTGGGTGGATGGAGGAAATTCCTTTAATCCATACATGATAACTGCGGCGGCAAAGCGCCTCGCTATAAACCCTCATTCATTGCTCAGGAGACTCTTTGTAGCCAGGGCCTTTACAGTCCATCAGCTTGTCTCGATGATTACTAAGCATCTTGGCCCTGCATTGGATAAGAATCCGGATGCCCTCGGAGTTATCTATGATCCGCTGGCATTGTGTTCCAATCCTGATGTCCCGAAGACCGAAGCAGGCAGGGCTGTAAAGCAGATTGCCGTTGAGATAAGGCGTATTAGAAAAAAGGGACACCGGCTGATTGTTGCAGATTTGATTGCTAACCCTATACTGCTCCCCCCTTTAGAAAAGGGGGGATGGGGGGATTTGAAGCGAGGGTGCTTAGATGGGCAGGACACTTCCCACACCAACAATACTCCTTGAAGAGGAACGGCTTCGCTGGCAGAAGTTCCGCCGGGCGCTTAGAAAAGAAGACCAGCTCATCCTTGATGAGATGCTGGATGATATACGCCGGCACGTTCAGGCACAGGCATACGCCTCCTGGGTGACCCCTTATGAGGCCATGCTTGTAGCGATTATACTTGAAGACAGGAAGAGGATAAAGAACTTAGAAGAAAGGGTTTCAGATCTTCTGGGGCTTATGCGTCAAAACACCCCCCTTTAGAAAAGGGGGGAAGGGGGGATTTGATATGCTGCAATACAATAAAAATCTAAAACAGTATTCCAGAGAGCTTAGAAAGAACATGACTGATGCTGAAAGGTTATTATGGTCGAAGATAAACAGCAAACAAATGAAGGGGTATCAATTTTACAGACAAAAGATAATAGGCAATTATATCGTTGATTTTTACTGCCCTAAAGCACAGATTATTATCGAACTCGATGGGGGACAACATTACACTGTGGAAGGAAAAAAGAGTGATGAAAAGAGAGATGATTACTTATCAAGTTTAGGAATTCATGTCTTTAGGTTTTCAGATGAAGAGGTTTTTGAAAATACCAATGAGGTTCTTGAAACACTATGGAACTGTTTATAATTAGAAAATCTCCCCTATCCCCTCTTTTCCAAAGAGGGGGAATAAAAGAAAGATGTACAATTCAGAGGAATACGTGAAAACTATCAGAAATACTCACCACACAACATGCTCAGGATGGCTGTTTGATCTCTACCTTGAGGGTGAGGGGATACGGCTTTGGTTTATCAAAGAAGATGGTACTACTGTATCTTTATGGGAATCATATTCCCCTTCCTTCTTTATCAGAACAACCACTTCTGTACTCAACAGAGTATTTCAAAGGCGGCCGCTCAACTCCATTCCTGTAACAATTACGCCGGTAGAGCGGACAGAGCTTCAGAGCGGGAAAAGTATACCTGTGCTTGAGGTGCAGGTAATTAAAGCATCACGTTACAATGAAGTAATATCCATACTGGATAAATGGAGTGAAGGGAAACTGGAGCTTTTTACCTGCGATATATCTGTTACCCAGCGATACCTGTGGGACAAAGAGGTCTTTCCCCTTGCATTTTGCTCATGGGAGGCAACTGGTGACGGACGGCTTATCTCAATCCATTCTACTGATGACCCGTGGGCTGTAGACTACAAGACCCCTCTGCTAAATATTATGGAGATAAAACTGGAGGGAGATTTAATAAATCCCCGCCACGGCCATAACGGACGTCTGGAGGTGTCAGTAAATGGAGAAAACCGGATCATTGAGGGTGATACACCGGAGTCTTTTCTCGAGACCCTTTCCAGCATAGTTGAGCAGGGCGACCCGGACATAATCATGTCGCACTGGGGGGATGCGCATCATATTCCTGTACTGCGGCAGATGGAACAGCGGTTTAAGATACCGCTTCATTTGCACCGTGACATTGTACGTAATTCACCTGAGATGCCTTCCACTGTAAATTCTAAAATGGTGCGGCAGGGGAAATCTTATTTTTCTTATGGCAGGATAGTGCGCCGCGAAGATGCCTCTTTTCTCGCAGGCAGATGGCACCTTGATATGCAGAACTCCTTTATTATTCGTGAGAGCGGGCTTGAAGGGCTGATTGAACTGGCCAGACTCAGCAGTATACCTGTTCAACAGCTTGCCAGGTCTTCAACCGGCACTGTTATCAGTGCAATGCAGATGCGTCAGGCATACAAAGAAGGTATCCTGATCCCATGGCGCAAGCAGGAGCCGGAGGCGTTTAAAACTGCTGAAGAACTGATTACCTCTGACAAGGGGGGACTGATCTTTATGCCGGAGCCAGGGATTTATGGAGATGTGGTTGAACTGGATTTTGCATCCCTCTATCCCACCATTATGGCAAACTATAATATCTCTCATGAGACACTTGACTGTGAATGTTGTCCTGACCATATTGTCCCGGAGATAGGACGGCACACATGTACTCAACGTGAAGGCTTAATACCACGGGTCTTGAAACCCATCCTGAAGAAGCGGGCAGTGTATAAGATGATAATGGCTGATGAACATGCTTTATCAGAAGACCGGCTCAGGTTCAAACAGAGACAGACGGCCTTAAAATGGATATTAGTGACCTGCTTTGGTTATCTTGGATATAAAAACGCAAGATTCGGCAGGATTGAGGCACATGAGGCAGTTACGGCATACGGGCGGGAATTGCTGCTTCGGGCAAAGGAGATTGCCGAGGCAGACGGCTACAGGCTTATTCATGCCATTGTTGATTCAATATGGGTCTGTAAAACAGGGATAACAGAACAGGATGCTGTGGCGCTCTCGGAGAATATATCAAAAGAGACAGGCATAACTATGGCGCTTGAAGGGATATACAGATGGCTGATATTCCCGGCCTCAAAGATGCGTTCTAATCTTGCAGTATCAAACCGTTATCTTGGTGTATTTAAAAACGGAGATATTAAGGTGCGGGGTATTGAAATGCGGCGGCACGATACACCGCCATTTATTGCAAGGGCACAGAAGGAGATTATCGGGATACTGGCTCAGGCCCAATCGCCTGAAGAACTACCTCAATATGTGGATAAGGCATTAGAGGTTTTGGAGGCTTATACCATACAGTTATTAGATGGCAGGGTGTCACCAATGGAGCTTGCAATCAGCAAAAACATTACCAAAAGACCGGATGACTACACCAGTGCTATGGATACCTCCATAGCTGCCCAATGCCTCCTTGCCCGCGGCATCCGTCTTGAACCCGGAGAGAGGGTACAGATGATAATCACCTCAGCCGGAGACAAAGACCCTGCCTCCAGGGTCAGACCCCTTTCCTTTGCTGTGGCAGAACATGACTACGACCGGGAAAAGTATCTTGAACTCTTACTGCAGGCCGCTGAAACAGTATTGAAGCCGCTGGGATGGGATGTGAGAGAGCTGGAGCACTCAAAAAACGCATGAATTTCCCATTGTATCATACGGCAGGGATATGATAGGATTGCGATTCATGTCACAATGCTTGACAACAACCTTTTAATCGTTTAATTTCTCAAATCATATACTTATTATCACGATACAGGGTACAACATCTTAAGATCAGGAGGTATCATGATGGACGTGGA
>JAHFER010000140.1 GCA_023248365.1 Nitrospirota bacterium | reverse complement strand
GGATATTGCCGGATTGTTGTGGCAGGGCCTAAAGAGGCTATTGAACCTTATAAAAGCGGTAAGTGGATGAAGATACGCGTTGCCACAAAGTATCCTCTCATAACAGAAAGGCATTTTGGGAGCAAGGGCATCCATGCAGACATAATAAAACTATATGGCTCAATGGAGCTTGCCCCGCTTGCCGGTCTATCCCAGATTATCGTGGACTTAATCTCTACGGGGAAAACCTTAAAGGAAAATAACCTTGAGATAATTGAGACGATTACAGATTCAACTGCAATACTGATAGCAAACAGGGCCAGCCTTAAATTGAAATTCAGGAGGATCCACGAGATCGTTGATAATCTTAAGAAGGTAATCGAGGGATAACTTTTACATGAAGATAATACGGACAAAGGACAAGGGATTCAGGAATATACGGAACAGGTTTCTTACCAGGGGAGTGGCTTACGGCAAGGCAATAGAGTCTGCGGTACTGGAAATTATAGATGATGTACGCACACACGGTGATAATGCCTTAATCAAATATACTGAACGGTTTGACAACCTCGCTCTTACCCCTTCTACTATACGCATCTCCCGGAATGAGATCATGGATGCCTATTCAAAGGTAAAGACAGAAGATGTTGATGATTTTGAATATGCAGCAGAAAAGATTTCGGCCTTTCATGGACATCAGAAGGTTTCAGGCTGGAGCTATAAAGATAACGGCGTATTATTAGGTCAGATCATAACACCTTTGCAAAGAGTTGGATTATACGTGCCTGGAGGAAAGGCGGTATATCCATCCACAGTTCTTATGAGTGCCATACCGGCAAAGATCGCAGGGGTTAAAGATATTATCATATGTACCCCAACACCGCAGGGAGAGATAAACCCCTACATACTTGTTGCCGCTGATATAGCAGGCGTAGACCAGATATACACCGTTGGCGGAGCACAGGCCATTGCAGCAATGGCATTAGGCACTGAAACAATTCCCCGCGTGGACAAGATTGTGGGGCCTGGGAATATATATGTAGCAATTGCAAAAAAGCTCCTCTATGGTCAGGTGGATATTGACATGGTAGCCGGACCAAGCGAGATACTGATAATTGCAGACGATACAGCAGACCCTTCCTTTGTGGCAATGGATCTGTTATCACAGGCAGAACATGATGAAGAGGCTGTGGCAATTCTGATTACATCATCAGAATCATTTGCAGAAAAGGTGTTACAAAACGTAAAAATATTTACTAAATCAATGACACGGAAAAAGGTCATAGAACAATCACTTGATAAGTATGGGCTTATCCTGATTACTGAAGACTTGCAGGCGGCTGTTGAGATTTCCAATCAATTTGCGCCGGAACATCTGTCAATTCAGGTTAATAATCCTAAGGAATTACTTAAAGGAATAACCAATGCCGGTGCAATATTCCTTGGAAGCTACACCCCGCAGACTATGGGTGATTACGTGGCAGGTCCAAACCATACCCTGCCAACAGGCGGAACAGCAAGATTTTTCTCGCCCCTTTCTGTGGATGACTTTGTGAAGAAATCAAGTATAATAAGTTACGGCAAGGCCGCATTAAAAAAGGACGGTGCAGTAGCATCAAGGATCGCAGAGATAGAGGGATTAGAGGCGCATAGCAAGGCAGTAAGGATTAGGATGGAGAATAAGAAGTAAGAGGTTAGAAGTAAGACGATAAAAAAAAGATTCCCCCTTTAGAAAAGGGGGATAGGGGGATTTGAAGCAATAAACATGAAAAACAGAAAAGCACACATAGAACGCAAGACCACCGAAACAAATGTAAGTGTTGAGATATGTATTGATGGGGAAGGAAATAACAAGATCAACACCAAAATCCCATTCCTCGATCACATGCTGAACCTGTTTGCCAGGCACGGGATGTTCAACTTAGCCATAGAGGCTGAAGGTGACCTTGAAATTGACTTTCATCATACAGTGGAAGATATAGGGATTGTATTAGGCCAGGCTATTTCACAGGCAGTTGGAGATAAAAAAGGAATTAAACGTTACGGAAACGCCTTAATCCCTATGGATGAAACACTTGCCTCTGTTGCACTCGACCTGAGCGGCAGACCGTATCTGTCATACAACATAACCTTTCCGAAAAAGGGACGAATCAAAGAGTTTGACACGGATTTAATAGAAGACTTTTTTCAGGCGCTCGTAAACAACAGCGGCATAACACTGCATATTAACCTGCAATACGGCCGTAATATACACCACATCTTTGAGGCAATATTCAAGGCCTTCGGCAGGGCATTGGACGAGGCCACTTCAATAGACAACCGGGTCAGCGGAGTACCATCAACAAAGGGAACGCTGTAACAATATAAATTTGAATATCTACGACATATCATTAACCATTTCCCATAACCTGCCCTCATGGCCTGGCGATCCTGCTGTTGTAATAGAACGGGTTGCAAAGATTGAGAACGGGGCGAATGCAAATGTCTCACGCATTGATATGGGAGTGCATACCGGTACGCATATAGACGCGCCACATCACTTTTTACCTGACGGGAAGACTTCTGAATACCTGCCGCTTGATATACTCATAGGCCCTTCTTTTGTATTAGATCTGCCTAAAGCAGATATAATAACAGCATCGGTACTTGAAAAATCAGAGATTCCAACCGGTACCAGGCGGCTTCTCATTAAAACCAGAAACTCCCAATTGTGGACACAAGAAGGAACTAAGTTCCGGACAGACTTTGTTGGTGTCAGCTCAGACGGCGCAGGGTTTCTTGTGAAACTCGGCATTCAATTGATAGGAATAGATTACCTGTCTGTCTCTCCTTATAAGCAGAGCCGTCCCACCCATGAAATTTTCCTAAAAGCAGGCGTTATAATTGTTGAGGGGTTGGACCTTTCAAAAGTTACTCAGGGCCATTATAACTTGTACTGCCTCCCGCTAAAAATAGCAGGGAGCGATGGCGCTCCGGCACGTGCTGTTCTGGTAACTGATCAATAACTGCCAGTATTTTCTTAAATTATGTAATCCCCTGACTGTGGCTTGCCTAAGGTTTAAAGAGTTTTGTTAGACTACCGAATGAGTACCTGCAAATATAATTGATAAAAAACAGGAAGGAGATTAAAAAGATGGACTTAAAAGCCTTAAAGATTAAAACACGCCTCTGGATGGGGTTTGGTGCAGTAATTCTACTTTTCATAGCTTGTGGAATTATTACCAGCTACCTGCTTATAAAAGCTGACAAAAACGCAAGCACAGTAAGGGAGAAGAGTCTGCCATATGCGTTGCTCGCTAAAGATGTCGCTTTTCAGGTTGTGCAGGTTCAGCAATTTCTTACAGATGTCTCTGCTACCCATAATACTGAAGGGTATAAAGATGCCGAGGACGCTGCAAATAACTTCAGGATTAATATAGAAAAATTTAAGACAATGTACTCAAAGGAAAATGATACTGAGTCTCTCAAAAAGATTGCTGAACTGGATTCTGCATTTAATAGTTATTATGATTCAGGGAAGAAGATGGCTAATGCTTATGTTACGCAGGGGATAAAAGAAGGAAATAAATTGATGGACTCTTTTGATAAGACCAGTTTAACTATAGCGTCTAAGGTAGAAGAATTCGAGAAACAGCAGGTTAGCGAGGCCACCAATATGTCGAGTGGTGTCAGCAGTTCTATTAGCAATGCAAAAAAGATTCTGCTCATTATGTCAGCCTTTGCAGTGCTTCTTGGCGCACTTGTTGCTGTCTATATTACAAATAGCATTACACGCCCGTTAAGCAATGCTGTAGATGTCTCTAACTCCATTGCTCAAGGCGACCTGTCTGTGAATATTAAGATAGAAAGCGAAGATGAAACAGGACAGTTACTTCTATCCATGCATAATATGGCAGATAATCTGAAGAAGATTATAGGTGAGATTAAGTCAACTTCTGAAAATGTTGCATCTGCAAGTGAGGAACTGAGCGCCAGTTCTGCAGAAATGTCAAAAGGTGTTGTAGAACAGTCAGACCGGTCAACACAGATTGCAACCGCTGCAACTGAGATGTCGCAGACTGTAGGTGATATAGCAAAGAATACCGCAACAATAGCAACCTCTGCCAATGAGGCAGCCAGAGTAGCAAAAGAGGGAGAGCGTATTGTTGAAAAATCAATTGTGGAGGTGCAGGAGATAGCTGAGACAGTTAAAGAATCCACAGGCCTGATGGTATCTCTGAGCGGACGTTCAAAGCAGATTGGCGACATCGTAAATGTGATTAATGAAATAGCAGACCAGACAAACCTGCTTGCCCTCAATGCAGCCATTGAGGCGGCCCGTGCAGGAGAACAGGGGAAAGGGTTTGCAGTAGTAGCAGATGAAGTAAGGAAGTTATCTGAGCGGACGGCAAAGGCGACATCAGAGATAGGGTCAATGATAGGTCTTATTCAGAATGAGATAGAGAAGACAGTGTCATCTATGGAAGGTGTATCAAGAAAGGTTGGAGTAGGTGTTGACTTTTCTTTTCAGGCAGGAGAAGCGCTAAGAAAGATTGTAGGAAGTGTAAATGAACTCCAGTCCATGGTTCAGCAGATAGCCTCTGCAACTGAGGAGATGTCTGCCACATCCGAGGAGATTAGCAGGGATATTATGACAGTTGCAAATGTTTCAAAAGAGACATCGTCGGGATCCGGCCAGATTGCCAATGCATCTTCAGATCTGGCATACCTTGCAACAAAACTTACAGACATAGGCAAACAGTTTAAAGTATCATAAATTTTGTATGAGAAGGGCGGCTGTAATGGCCGCCCCTTCTTACTCATTACCCATCACTCATTGCTCATTGCTTTTCTTTACAATAGCCCCTTATCCGCAAAACTCAGATATTCTCCCTCACCCATTACTATATGATCGAGCACCTTTATACCTAACAATTCTCCTGCGGCAACGAGCCGTTTTGTTATTTCTATATCTTCAGGGCTGGGAGCAGGGTCACCGCTCGGATGGTTATGCAGAAAAATCACAGAAGCCGCTGAATTCCTGATCGCCTGAATATACACCTCCCGCGGGTGGACAATGCTTGAGGTAAGGCAGCCCTCTGAAACCACATAGTCAGCAAATATCCTGTTTTTTCCGTCGAGCATAACCAATCTGAAGACCTCTTTTTTCAAACCATGGAAGTGCTGTATATAATTGCGGTATACATCATAAACATCCTTACTG
>JAHFER010000012.1 GCA_023248365.1 Nitrospirota bacterium | reverse complement strand
TACTTATAGTTCTCTCATTGAATTCTTCAGGGTGTACCTCTGTTATCAAATCATATTTGTCAGAGTCATATATAAAAAAGGGAAAGGTGTTTGCTTACAAACGTCACTATGACAGGGCAGAGTCCGAGTATATGAAGGCGCTTAATTATAATCCGGATAATGCAAAAGCATGGATAGCGATTGGAGATGTTTACTTTACAATAGAAGATTATTCAAGTGCAAAGAGTGCGTATAATGAGGCTTTAAGGCGTGACAGCAGTGCCTTTGATGCCTACTCTTACCTATGGGCAGTAAAGCTTGAAGAAGCAGGTTACACTGAAGAAGTTAAAGCAGAGGTAAAAAAGGAGATTGAGGATTTTATAAATAACGGGGATAGGAAGCCGGAGCGATTAATGGCGGCCTACAACGGATTGAACTTTCTGCATGAATATGACAGGGCAGCAGGGCTTGCAAGAGAGATTGTCGCATCGGGTGCAGACAGGGAGATTGTTAACCAGCTTGCTGGAGATATTTTTGAAGAGGCGCTTAGAGAAAAGGATGTGAGGAAAAAACTTGATAAAATTGATGAGTTTATTAAGACATTTCCAATGGTCAGGGAACAGCTATATTTGGCAAATGCAACAAGGTTTAATTTAATCTCAAAAGAACTGAAAGATAATGAGTTACTTTTTAAATATGGAGAAGAGTGGATTAAGGGTGACCCGGACAACAGGAGGGCTAATTTTATCGTTGGGTCTTCCTATGTAGAATCAGATATTGCACTGGAGAGGGCTGTTGAGTATATACAAAAGGCTCTCACTGTGATAAACGACCCGGACCCGGCAGACAAACCTGAATACTATCCTGAATCAGAATGGTATAAGGATATTGCAAAGACACATGGTAAATATTATGATACCCTCGGCTGGGCCTGGTATAAACTCGGCAAATACAAAGATGCTGAGAGGGCATATAACATGGCAAAGAAGTATAATGATTTTGATTCAGGCCTGTATTATCACATAGGTTTATTAATGGAGAAACAGGGGAAGACAGAGGATGCCCTTTATGCGTATATTAATTCATTAAAGGCAGGGGAAAATAAGGAGGCAGCAGAAACTGCCCGTAATATTTCAGAAACTTATTACAGTATTAAAGAACCGCTATACATGACATTCGCAGGCATGGAAGGGGAAGGGATTACGACATTTACGGATGTTACAGAACAGGCAGGGTTAAAGGGTATTAATGCCCAGCGTGTTAGCTGGGGCGATTACAATAATGATGGTTTTGAGGACTTACTATTTAATGGATACCTGCTGTACAGGAATAATGGGGATGGGACTTTTACAAATGTAAGCGAGGAGGCGAAGATTTCTTATGTGCCTGGTGCAAATGGCGGTGTATGGGGAGATTTCGATAATGACGGGAATCTTGATTTTTATACATTTGCAACGGGTAAGGGTTCTACAGACAGGTTCTGGAGAAACAACGGTGATGGAACTTTCACAGATATTACGCAGAAGGCAATAGAAAAACCTGATCCATATCCTACAGAGGCCGCTGCATGGGGTGATTATGATAATGACGGCTTCATTGATTTATATGTAGCCAATTACGAAAAACCTCTGTTTGAAACTATAGACAGGGCAATGGGAACGCCGGACCGGCTGTTTCACAATAATGGTGATAATACGTTTAGCTATGTCAGCGCAGCCGCTGGAATTGCCCCGATGGAGAATATGTGCGGGAGGGGTGTCAGCTGGGGGGACTATAACAATGATGGATACCCGGATATATATGTTTCGAATTACAGGCTCGATCCTAATTTTTTATGGCGTAATAATGGGAATGGCACCTTTACAAATGTGGCTGAAGAGGCAGGGGTTGAGGGGTATGAGCAGGAAGGCGCTTACGGACACTCAATAGGAGCGGAGTGGGGAGATTTTAACAACGATAGCAACCTTGACCTCTTTGTCAGCAACCTTGCACATCCGCGGTATATAGGTTTTTCTGATAAAAGTATGCTGCTCGTGAATCAGGGGCCGCCGGATTATAAATTTAAAAATATATTTGGCAGTTCCGGAATCAGGTTTGAAGAGACAAATGCGGACCCTTCCTTTGCTGATTATGATAATGATGGTTTTCTTGACCTGTTTTTTACCTCTACATATGAGGGGAAAAAGAGTTTTCTATATAAAGGTAATGGTGATGGAACTTTCTCAGATGTTACATGGCTCGCAGGCGTAAGGGTTGATAACGGCTGGGGGAATGCCTGGGCAGACTATGATAATGACGGACACGTGGATATTATTGTTGCAGGCAGCAGCGGTACAAGGCTTTTCAGAAACAATGGGAATAACAATCACTGGCTTCAGGTGAAGGTAGTGGGGAAGAAATCCAATCGTTCAGGCATCGGGGCAAGGGTAACAGTAATGCGGAAAGCGCAAAGCGGTAAGCGGGAAACAAGTAAACAGATCAGGGAAGTTCAGGGTGGAAAGGGGAGCGGTTCTCAACATTCAATGATTGCAGCGTTTGGGCTTGGCGGGTATAATGGGACTGTGGATGTAGAGGTGAAGTTCCCTTCCGGTATTATTGTTAAGCAGGCAAATATAAAAACGGACCAGAGGATTATCGTGGAAGAGGAATAAATCCCCCCATCCCCCCTTTAATAAAGGGGGGGCAAGGGGGGATGTGAGCGGACGGGCGAAATGGATAAGGACGATATAGGCAGGATATTGGAGGAGATAGCCGTGCTCCTTGAATTAAAAGGTGAGAATCCTTTTAAGGTAAGGGCATACAATAATGCCGCACGGGCTGTTGAGACATTGGAAGAGGATATTGGGGTTGCCATAACGAGTGGTTCCCTTTTAGAGCACAAGGGCATAGGGAAGGCGCTATATGAAAAGATTGTAGAACTCTACAATACAGGGCATCTGAAGTACTTTGAGCAACTAAAACTTGAGATTCCTTCAGGGCTTTTAGATATTATAAAGATTCAGGGTGTAGGGCCGAAAAAGGCAAAGGCTTTACACGATGCCCTTGGCGTAACCACTGTTGGCGAGCTTGAGTATGCCTGCAATGAGAACAGGCTACTTGAATTACATGGCTTTGGCAAGGCAACCCAGGACAAGATATTAAAAGGGATAGAATATTTCAAAAAGGGTATGGGACATTTCCTTCTGAGCATTGCCTTAACAGAGGCAGAAAAGGTTATTGGTTTATTACGGGAAAATAAATATATAATAAGAAGCAGCATCGCAGGCAGTATAAGACGCAGGAAAGAGATTATAAAAGATATAGATATTGTGGCAAGCGTAAAACCCGGACATGAAAATTCTGTAATGGACTTTTTTGTTTCTTTGCCGTCAGTCAGTTTAGTTATTGCGAAGGGTGATACAAAGTCCAGTGTTGTTTTACGTACCGGAATAAATGCGGATTTAAGGCTGATAACAGACGAACAATTTCCATTTGCCTTACACCATTTTACAGGAAGCAGGGAACATAATGTTGCTTTAAGGGGCAGGGCAAAAAAGATGGGTATCAGGATGAACGAATACGGCCTCTTCAGGGGAGAAGAACTTATACAGTGCAGGGATGAGGAAGAGATATATAAATCAATTGGACTTTCCTATATACCGCCGGAATTGAGGGAGGATACCGGAGAGATAGAGGCTTCGGAAAAGAGTGAGATACCAGAACTGATCGAACCTTCAGATATAAAGGGGCTATTTCATGTGCACACTACTTATAGTGATTCCAGTATGACTATAAGGGAGGCGGTAAATGCGGCAAGACAGTTAGGGTATCAGTACATAGGCATAACTGATCATAGTAAGTCTGCCTCTTATGCAGGTGGTCTTACAGAGGAGCGTGTAAAGGAACAGCATGAAGAGATTGATGCGATTAATGACGAGCTAAAGGACTTTTATATATTTAAAGGCGTTGAATCTGATATACTTTCTGACGGCGCCCTAGATTATGATGAAGAAATCCTTGCTAAATTTGATTTTGTCATAGCTTCTGTCCACAGTAAGTTTAATATGGAAGAGGCAGATATGACAAGGCGAATAATAAATGCAATATCAAATCCTTTTACTACTATGCTGGGACATCCCACAGGAAGGCTGCTGTTATCAAGAGAGGGGTATCGCGTGGATATGATGAAGATCATTGACGTTGCTGCAGATAAGGGGAAAATAATAGAATTAAATTCTCATCCCTTCAGACTTGACTTAGACTGGAGGTTTTGCAGGTACGCAAAGGAGCGGGGTGTTAAGATAAGCATTAATCCCGATGCACACCATCCTGGTGATTTATCCAACATCCAATATGGTGCTGGTATTGCAAGAAAGGGATGGCTATCACGTGCAGATGTGATAAATACATTATCCCTTGCAGAGATGAAAGTCTTTTTAAGAGAAAAGCATAAAAAAATAACCACAGAGGACACAGAGGTTTAGAGCGAGGACTCAGAAAAAAAGATATTTTTAAGATACTCTGAGTACTCATCCCAAAAAAATCTCTGTGGACTCTGTGGTTCAAACAGGTTTCTGCAAATGAAATGTTCTTGATGCTATACAGTTCATTAGTATTGTAATTATTAAATAAATTATGTTATATTAATCACTATTAAATCTAATCTATTAACATACCGGGGACCAAATATAAACGATGAATTCTTTTTATAAAAACTTGGGGTTATGGATCATTATAGGTGGAGTGATGATCCTTTTATATTATCTTTCTCAGCATACTGTCAGCACATCAAAAGATATTGTGTTCAGTGACTTTCTTAACAGGATTGAGCAGGGACAGGTAACAGAGGTTGTAATTAAGCAGAATCAGATAAGTGGTGTAATGAAGGATGGAACTCAGTTTAACACTTACACCATGGATTATCCTGATCTTGTAAACAATCTTAGAAGCAAGAGTGTCAAGATAACTGTTAAACCGCCTGATGAAACGCCATGGTACATTGCGTTTTTATTTTCCTGGGGGCCGATTCTTCTTCTGGTAGGGGTATGGATTTTCTTTATGAGGCAGACTCAGATGGGGGGAAATCGTGCAATGTCTTTTGGGAAGAGTCGTGCAAGGATGCTGACCGAAGACCGAAAGAAGATAACATTTGCAGATGTGGCTGGCGTAGATGAGGCTAAAGAAGAAGTCCAGGAAATAATAGAGTTTCTCAAGGACCCTCCAAAGTTTCAGAAGCTGGGCGGGAGGATCCCAAAAGGTGTTCTTATTGTAGGTCCTCCTGGTACTGGTAAGACACTTCTTGCTAAGGCAATAGCCGGTGAGGCAAGTGTCCCATTTTTCAGCATCAGCGGTTCTGATTTTGTGGAGATGTTTGTTGGTGTAGGTGCATCGAGAGTAAGGGATCTGTTTGAGCAGGGTAAAAAACATGCGCCATGTATTATATTTATAGATGAAATAGATGCAGTTGGACGTCTGCGGGGCGCCGGACTTGGCGGTGGTCATGATGAGCGTGAACAGACACTTAATCAGTTACTTGTGGAAATGGACGGGTTTGAGACAAATGAAGGTGTAATTTTGATTGCAGCTACAAACAGACCTGATGTGCTGGACCCTGCGCTCCTAAGGCCGGGAAGATTTGACAGGCAGATAGTAGTTGGAAGGCCTGATGTCAGGGGAAGGATCGGGATACTGAAGGTACATACAAAGAAGATTCCTGTATCAAACGATGTAAATCTTGAAACTATTGCAAGAGGCACTCCTGGATTTTCCGGAGCGGAACTTGCGAATCTTGTAAATGAGGCAGCGCTTTCTGCTGCGCGAACAAATAAGAAATTAGTAGAGATGGATGATTTTGAGGCTGCAAAGGATAAGGTGCTGATGGGGGTTGAGAGAAAGAGCCTTCTTATAAGTGAAGCGGAAAAGAGGAATACCGCGTTTCATGAGGCTGGTCATACACTTGTGGCAAAGCTTATGCCAGGAACAGATCCGATTCACAAGGTTTCTATTATTCCAAGAGGCAGGGCGCTTGGAATAACCCAACAATTGCCAACAGACGAAAAATATACTTATTCTAAGGAGTTTCTATACACGAATATTGCTGTTCTCCTTGGAGGCCGTATTGCCGAGGAGCTGATGTTAAATCATATGACCACAGGGGCTGGTAATGACATTGAAAGGGCTACGGATATTGCCAGAAAGATGGTTACTGAATGGGGTATGAGTGAGAGGCTTGGCCCTCTTACATTTGGCAAAAAGCAGGAAGAGATATTTCTGGGAAGGGAGATAACACAGCACAGGGATTATAGTGAACATACGGCGATAATGATAGATGAAGAAGTAAAACGCTTGATAATGGAGAATTATGACAGGACAAAAAAACTATTAAAGGATAATATAAATACTCTTAAGGCCCTGGCAGAGGCGTTATTAGATCAGGAAACCCTGGATGGTCCGGAGATTGAGGCTATTGTCCGTACAACAGTCACGGCCGCATAAATTAATAAATCAAAGACAAATTGACCGCTTTTAAAGATAGAACCTATTTAATGGGGATAATTAACGTTACCCCGGATTCTTTCTCGGATGGCGGTCTTTTTTTTGATCAGGAAAGGGCCATAGAGTATGGTCTTAAATTAGAAGCCGAGGGAGCTGATATTATAGATATTGGCGGCGAATCAACCCGGCCTGGTTCTATACCTGTTTCTGTCGAAGATGAGATAAAAAGGGTTATACCGGTAATAAAGGGATTATTTGCCCATGTAAAGATACCTATTTCAATAGATACTTATAAGTCTGAGGTAGCAGAGCTTGCTGTTAAGGCCGGGGCATCAATTATTAATGACGTAAGCGCTCTCAGATTTGACCCTGATATGGTTAAAGTGGCGGGAGAATACAATACCCCTGTAGTATTGATGCACATGCTTGGGAAACCTCAGGATATGCAGAAAAGCCCTTTTTATGCAGACGTTGTTCAGGAGGTATATGACTTCCTTAAGGAACGTAAAGAATACGCTGAAAATAACGGCATCAAACGGGAGAATATCATAATAGATCCAGGAATAGGGTTTGGAAAAAGAATTATCCATAACCTCGCACTTATTAAGCATATTGATCTATTCAGGGAGTTACAATGTCCTGTGTTAATAGGCCCTTCAAGGAAATCATTTATTGGAGAAATATTGAATCTCTCTGTAGATAAAAGGGTATATGGAACTGCAGCAGTAGTGGTTCTGGCAATCACAAAAGGAGCAAATATAATTAGAGTACATGATGTTAAGGCGATGAAACAGGTAGTAAAAATGACAGATGCAATAAACAATGCTTAACAAAGGCATAAGGATTCAATGGTCTTTTTTTTAAAAGAGATAATTACAGAGATCCGCTGGCAGGATCTTATAGATATAACGATAGTTACTTTTGTACTCTACCGCCTCCTGCTCCTGATAAAAGGTACACGGGCCTTTCAAATGCTTATGGGATTAGTCACTCTCTTTGTTGCATTTGTCATATCCCGATATGTAGGACTCTACACAATGGAATGGCTGATCCAGAGCCTCTGGTCATATATAGTGCTGACCCTTATAATACTCTTCCAGCCGGAGATAAGGAAAGCGCTGGCTCAAATGGGGCGGAATCCATTGACACAACGCCTTGCTGCTGTTGAAGAATCAAAAAATATCGAGGAGATTATCAGGGCCTCTGTATCGTTGGCCAATAAAAAGATAGGGGCTATTATAGTTATTGAAAGGGAATCAGAACTGAAAGATCTGATAGAGATGGGTATTCAGTTAGATGCAAGGATAACCAGAGAATTAATTACAAGTATATTTCTTCCCTACTCACCTATACACGATGGCGCCATTGTAATTAAAGGGGACAGGATCGTAGCAGCAGGGTGTTTTCTACCGCTGACGTTAGCTACAAATATAAGCAAATCTCTCGGAACAAGGCACAGGGCGGGTATAGGTGTTACAGAAGAGACGGATGCCGTTACTATAGTGGTTTCTGAAGAGACTGGAGCGGTGTCTGTCTGTCTTGGCGGTGATATTATAAGAGACTTGGATACCAATGCCCTGAGACGGATATTGACAGACATATTCCATGCAGGAAAAAAGAAGGAGAAGTCCTCGTGGTGGGGTTGGATAGAGGCAATATTTCCAGGCAGGATGAGAGAAAGCATAAAAAAAATTATGACGGGGAATGAGTTTAGCAAATAATATCCATTTGCCCCGTTTTTCAACGGGTGGGGGAGAGGGGGATTTGAAGGATAATTTGATGAGTTATTTCAGGGGTATGCTGTTAAATAATATATTTTTAAAAATAATATCTCTTTTTTTTGCTTTTACTCTATGGTTTTATATAACACCTATTATTTCAAAAGATACAATTGAGATTAACTATGTGCTTCCTCTCCATTTAAAAAATATCCCTGAGAATATGATGGTTGCAGGAAAGGTTGATGATCATATAAACGTCAGATTAAAAGGGCGGCAGAATGGTATAAAGGAATTAGATATGGGGCAGATAAATGTAAGCATAGATCTGTCAAATGGAAAAGAGGGAACCCGGGTGTATAATCTTGACAGGAGTAATATCAACATTCCTCCAAATATTGATGTGGTGAGAATTGATCCCAAGATCATAAAGATTGATATGGTAAGGAGTATTAAAAAGAATTTAAAGGTGAAGGTTGAAATTTCAGGAATACCTGCAAAAGGATATAGAGTGAGAAGGGTTTTTATAAGGCCTTCTGAGGTAGCTGTGGAGGGACCGGAGTCTGAATTGGGATCTCTTTATTTATTGGAAGGTTTATCTTTGGACGTAACCGGCAGGAGAAGCAGTTTTTCAAAAGAAATTAAGATCAATATTCCTCAGCGCAATGTGAGGATTATTGGAAATGATGTCATCCTGATAGATGTGGAGGTAGAAAAAACATGAAAAAACTTTTTGGCACTGACGGGATAAGAGGTATTGCAAATATAGACCCGATGACCGTCGAAATGGCGGTTAAACTTGGCAGGGCTGCAGCACACTTCTTTAAACAGCAAAAAAACAGGAAAGGCCATCACAGGATATTAATAGGCAAGGATACACGCCTTTCAGGATATATGTTTGAGGGGGCACTTACAGCCGGCATATGTTCTATGGGGGTTGATGTATTGCTGGTAGGTCCTATGCCTACACCGGCTATCGCATTTCTTACCAGGAGTATGCGGGGGGATGCGGGTGTTGTAATATCCGCATCCCATAATCTTTTTGAGGATAATGGGATTAAGTTTTTCTCTGAGGATGGGATTA
Source organism: Nitrospirota bacterium (assembly GCA_023248365.1). Classification (GTDB taxonomy): domain Bacteria; phylum Nitrospirota; class 9FT-COMBO-42-15; order HDB-SIOI813; family HDB-SIOI813; genus JACRGV01. The sequence goes on along the minus strand of JAHFER010000012.1, from coordinate 9,222 downwards.
AACTTCCGGATGAGTATGAGAAAGTGATAGAGGAGATTGTATTCTCCGGGAACATAGATGATATCAGACCTACAGGCAATGCCCTTGGAAAGGCATATAGAATTGATGACTCAGAGGGAAGGTATATAGAGTTTGCCAAGAATACGGTACCTAAGGGGATGGATTTTGAAGGAATCAAGGTTGTAATAGATTGTGCAAATGGAGCATCATATTTGATTACTCCTACGGTGCTCCAGGAATTAGGCGCAAATATCGTTACATTGGGGAATAAACCGGATGGTACAAACATCAATCTCGGATGCGGATCCCTCTATCCTGAAAAGGCGCAGAAGGAGGTGATTGTATACGGCGCTGATATAGGAATAGCACATGATGGTGATGCTGACAGGGTAATCTTTGTAGATGGAAAAGGGAGGGTTGTAGATGGTGATAAGGTGATGGCCATGTGCGCCCTTGAGATGAAGGGTAACGGTGTACTTAATAACGATACGCTTGTTACAACGATTATGAGTAATGCAGGCCTTGAAGTTGCAATGAAAGAGGCAGGGATAAAGGTTGTAAGAACTCCTGTGGGCGACAGGTATGTTTTGGAGGAGATGCTCCGTTTAAATTGTAACCTGGGTGGTGAACAGTCAGGTCACTTAATCTTTTCAGACTACAATACAACAGGTGACGGTTTGATAACGGCTCTTCAGGTTTTGACAATAATGAAAAAAACCGGTAAATCTCTATCAGAATTATCATCCTGCATGGAGACTTTCCCCCAAAAGCTTGTTAATATAAAGGTAAGGGAAAAAAAAGCAATTGAATCTATCCCGGAAATAAGTAAGCTCATCTGTGATTATGAAAAAAGATTAGAAGGGAGAGGAAGGATTGTGGTCAGATATTCAGGGACTGAACCTTTACTGCGCATCATGGTTGAATGTGATAAAGAGGATAGTATTAATATTATAATTGGAGAAATATCAGAGACTGTTAACAGATTATTAGGCGTAAACTAAGAAAGGAGATGGTATGAATTTCAGAAAGACATTATTAACTCTGGCAATGGCTGTTGCCCTGTTTTTCCCGTCGCTGCTGATCGCAGGAGAAGATCCCACCTTAGCGCCAGGATACTATCCAAAGGAATATGCAGGCATGAAAAATCCACTCCCCTTTTCTCTTTCAACTCTTAGAGAAGGCAGGAGGCTTTATGTCGGTCATTGTGAGACGTGTCATGGGGTGTATGGAGATGGTAAAGGAAACTCTGCTGTAATTGGAAAGTTTGATCCGATGCCAAGAGATTTTACTGATGATAATATTATGTCAAAGAAGACCGACGGGATGCTGTTCTACTCTATCTCAAAGGGAGTACATGGCACAAGGATGTTTGCACGTGAGGAGATTATGCCTGCAAAGGAACGATGGGCAGTGATTCATTATGTAAGGATTTTTACAAAGACTGAGGAAAAAGAAAAATAAGAGGAGTATATATGGAAGATGTAACGCGGAGGAATTTCCTTGGTACAGTAATTAACTCTTTAATTGGATTATGGGCACTTGGGGCAGGTATCCTGTCAGGTTATGCAGGGCTCAGGTATCTATGGCCGACAGAAAAGACAGCAGGGGGGGGAGGGGAAAAGAAGGCATCGTTTCCACTTTCAGAGTTGACAGAAGGCAGCATGAAGAAGGTTGTAATAGCAGGGAAACCGGCAGGGGTCATAAGAGTTAATGGACAAGTGTATGCACTGTCTCTCATCTGTACTCATCTTGGTTGTGTGGTAAGTTGGCATCAGGATGAAAAGCGGCTCAAATGCCCCTGTCATGGCGGGATGTATGATGTTACCGGGGCGGTACTTGGCGGCCCGCCGCCCCGACCTCTTCCAAGTTTTGAAGTAAAAATGAGCGGAGATACGGTTGTGATAGGGTAAGCAGTAAGCAGAGGTCAGAAGTAAGAAAATACCCCCCCTTGCCCCCCCTTATAAAGGGGGGGCAAGGGGGGGGTGAAAGGTTATTTTCGGATAAAGGAGATTGTGTGAACAATAGAAAAAAAAGAGACTGGCTTGATAAGTTAGATAAAACTGTAAATCTGCGAGGCTTAGTGAACTGGCTTACCCTTGCTACGGGGTTCCTGTATGGTGAGCTTGATGAAAGACTTGATTTCAGATCTGCCTTAAAGAAAGTTTTGAAAAAGCCCGTACCGCCGCATATAAATTTCTGGTTCTGCTTTGGCGGCTTTACATTTCTCCTTTTCTTAACAAACATCATTACAGGTATCCTGCTTCTTATGTATTACCGTCCGACTGTAGACCATGCTTATGACAGTGTTGTGCATATAACCAATAATGTACCTTTTGGCTGGTTAGTCAGAGGATTTCATCACTGGGCAGCAAATGTAATGGTAATTACCGTCATGATACATATGTTAAGAATCTATTTTCATGCTGCATACAAACCTCCGAGAGACATGAACTGGGTTATAGGTATCTGCCTTTTTCTGCTTGTCCTCTCATTTGGATTTACTGGCTATCTTCTCCCATGGAACCAGGTGTCTTTCTGGGCTACGACCATTGGGGCTGAGATTCCTAGTACAGTTCCATTCGCAGGCCCATATATAACATATCTTCTCAAGGGTGGCAATATTGTAGGACAACTTGCTTTAACACGTTTCTTTGCCTTCCATGTAGTAATCCTTCCGTGGGTTACCGTTGGTCTCTTAGCCCTTCATTTTTTAATGGTAAGGAGGCTTGGCATCTCAGGTCCGCTGTAACTTATCTTCTCATTTATTACTATATGACTCAGGTCATACACGAATTTGAATATATATTTATAATAAAAATAATGTGTTAAAATTCAATGACAAGATATACGAAAGTTTGCGTCTGGTTATTGGATTTCAATTTAAAAAAGGAGGTTTTAAACGATGGTAGCAACAGAGGCTTTAAAGAAAGACCACAGGGTTATTGAAAAGATGATAGATGTCCTGGAGAAGTTGGCCAAAAAAATTGATAATGGCGAGGATGTATCAGCAGATGTACTGAAAAGTGCTGCTGACTTTATAAGGAATTTTGCAGATTATTATCATCATGGAAAAGAAGAAGACCTGCTTTTTAAAAGGATGTCAGAGAGAGGATTTCCTGTTGAAGGCGGCCCTATTGGTATGATGCTTGTTGAACATGATGAAGGCAGGGGATATGCAAGGGCAATGGCAGAAGGCGCTGAAAAATATGCCGCTGGTGATGCCGCTGCAAAAAAGGTTTTTTCTGAAAATGCAAAAAATTATGGTGACCTCTTATCCCAGCATATTCAGAAAGAGGATGGTATTCTTTATATGATGGCAAATAATCTTATAAAGGAAGAAGAACAGCAGGAACTTTTAAATATCTTTAACATTGTAGAGATAGAAAAATTAGGTGAAGGCGGACGTCAGCGTTATGTTGATCTTGTGGATGAACTTGAAAAGTTGGTAGGGTAGTTAAATCATAAAATACATTATCTGTTATTCCCAGGAAAGTGGTAATCCAATATATATAAATGGATTTCTGCTTTCTCAGGAATGACAATTTAGGTAATGATTCCTGGCTGCAGGCTATATATAATTAGCGGACTAAGTAAGAAATAAGCCGAGTTTTGTTCCCCTATCAGGTTACCCTTGAAGGGGCGATGATCATTCCTCTGAGATCCCGGTTTCCCGGAACCTTAAGCGACCTAACCCGAAAACCTTGGCCGGACAGGCCTTCATCAGGATATTTCTACCCTGAAACGTTTTCCTATTTGGTCTTGCTCCTGGTGGGGTTTACCGTGCCTCCCTTGTCGCCAACGGAGCGGTGAGCTCTTACCTCGCCGTTTCACCCTTACCAGGAAGATGCATAGCATCTTCCTGGCGGTTTATTTTCTGTGGCACTTTCCTTAGGGTCACCCCCACTGGGCGTTACCCAGCACCATGTCCTCTGGAGTTCGGACTTTCCTCCCCGTCATAACTGACGAGGCGATCATCTGTCTTACTTAGTCCGCATTTATTTGAGGCCATACAGGGATTGCCTCTTGCAACACCGGCCATGAAGATACTTACGCTGGCTTCCAATAAAGTATCCTCTGACAACTTAGACAGGAGATTATTTTGTCATTTTTCCTGATTTCTGAAAAGATTTGGGGGGGAATGCGTATATGACAGCCGAGGCAATGTTCATTTTGTATGGATACTACTGCCAAACCTCGCCTTGTATGTATTAGCCTGTTATACTCAGCAAGGATTTTAGTATCTATAAGGGCTGATAGTGATGCCTTTTGACTTTCAAGTTCTTTAAGGTTGTTTGATAAATGATTAAAATCTGCTTCTATCTTTCCCTTTTTCTCTAAAAATTTGGTCTCTTCTTCTTTAACTGTGTGTTCTTCTTTTGATTTTACATCCTTTAAAGTATCAAGTTTTTCAAGGAGTATTAAGATTTTTTCCTCAATATCAGACTTTTCTTTCTCAAACACAGTGATTTCTTTTAATAGTGCATGATATTCTGTATTCTTTTTTATCTCTGGTATTCTTTCCTTAAGTTTCCTTATTTTGTCTTCTGTACTTTTTAGCTCTCCTTCGAGATCTCTGCGATCTTTTGAAGCCTTATCGTATTCCTGGTTTGCATTGGAAAGTTCAGCCTGGGCCTTATCGAGGTTTCCCTTTATTGAGGCTAAAATGTCAGGTATAGTTTTCTGTTTATCTACTATCTCTGATATATAGCTGTCCTTTTCCTGAATCTGTATAAGAAGTTTCAACTGGTCATTAGAAATATATTCCATAATAAAGTAATTTTGGTGGGCCCACCAGGGTTTGAACCTGGGACCAACCGGTTATGAGCCGGTGGCTCTACCAAGCTGAGCTATGGGCCCGTATTTACTAATCTGTAAAACTTTTAAGACGTTTGCTACGGCTTGGATGCCTTAATTTTCTTAAGGCCTTTGCCTCTATCTGACGAATTCTTTCCCTTGTTACATCAAACGTCTGACCTACTTCTTCAAGCGTATGATCTGTCACTTCTCCTATACCAAAACGCATCCTCAGTACCTTTTCTTCCCTGGTAGTGAGCGTTCTTAAAACAGAGTCAATCTGTCCGTGTAGGTTAGCCTTAATGGCTGCATCAATAGGAGAAATGGCCTTTTTATCTTCTATGAAATCTCCAAGATGACTGTCTTCTTCCTCACCAACAGGCGTTTCAAGAGAAATTGGTTCCTTTGCTATTTTAAGTACTTTTCTTACCTTATCTACTGGTAACTTCATTTCAATAGCAATTTCTTCAGGTGTGGGTTCACGCCCTATTTCCTGAACAAGCTGCCGTGATGTACGGATAAGCTTGTTGATAGTCTCGATCATATGAACAGGTATTCTGATAGTACGTGCCTGATCAGCAATAGCCCTTGTAATAGCCTGCCTTATCCACCAGGTTGCGTAGGTGCTGAACTTATAACCACGCCTGTATTCAAATTTGTCTACGGCCTTCATCAGACCAATATTCCCTTCCTGAATCAGATCAAGGAACTGAAGTCCGCGGTTTGTGTACTTTTTGGCAATACTTACTACCAACCTCAGGTTGGCCTCTATAAGTTCACTCTTTGCAATCCTTGCTTTTAATTCAGCCATTTCCAGAGACTTAACAGCATCTCTTAGCTCATTTGCCGGAATTCCAGTCTCCTCTTCTATATTATTAAGAGCCTTCAATGCATGGTTGAAGTTTTCTTCTAACGCCAGAATATCCTCTTCAGATTTACCTGTATCCTTTATCAACTTTTTGAGCCTGACCCTGTTATCTTTTATTTTTTCAAAAAGGGTGCGAAGGTCATTGGCCTTGCATTTTAATTTTCTGGCACAAATGTTTAATTCATTTTCCTTACGCTGAATTTCTCTATTGAAATCTTTTAATCTATCAACAATAGAATCAATAAATTTTAGATTGAGATTCAATTCAATCATTAACTCTATTATCTTTCTGCGAAAATCAGATAACTTTTTCTTTACTTTTTCTTTTTCAGAGTTTTTAAATTCGCCGGACTTTAACTTCTTTCTGTAAGTCTTGAATTCCCGTCCTAACTTTCTAAGTCTTTCAATTGAAAGCAGGGTCTTTTGTTTTAACTCCTCAGTATCCTCTTCAACAACTTCTTCAAATTCCTCTTCACCTTCTTCTTCAAAGGTACCTACGTAATCATGCACCGCTGCCTTGTCTGCCTTAAGGCGCTCACCAAAGGCAACTACCTCATTAATAGTAAAGGGCATACTAAAGATAATAGACTCTATTTCTTTTTTCCCTTCTTCTATCCTTTTAGCAATCTCAATTTCTCCCTCTCTGCTAAGCAAAGAAACGTCTCCCATCTCCTTTAAGTACAAACGTACAGGGTCGTCTGTCCTGGCAAGGCCTAAACCTATTTCCCGTTCTTCCTTCTCTTCCTCTTCTAATTCATCTTCAGCCAGGAGCTTGGGGTAGCCTTCTTCTTCAGCGTGATCAACAATGTCAATATCCATTTCACCAAACATCATCATTATGTTGTCCATCTCATCAGATGAAATTAAATCATCCGGCAACGCATTGTTAAGTTCATCATAAGTAAGATAACCCTTTTCTTTACCTACTGATATAAGCTGCTGAACATCTGTAATTTTTTCATCTTTTGACATTTTCTGATTAATCCCCCTGGTTTATGATAAACAACTATAATAAACTTAAAACATGCAATTTGCTTACCTCAATTTTCATATAGGAGTTTTTTCCTTTGAAGTAAGCCCTGCTTTGCTATAAGAAGGCTCCTGACCTTCTCGAAAGTTCCAGCAATTTCGGCTGTATAAAGCTCTTGTTCAATTTTCTTTAATTCCTGGTTAAGCCTTTCCCTTTGGAGTACTTTTATGTATTCAAAAAGGTTTTTTTCTGGTAATTCAAATTGCAGGTCACTTAACGCCATTCTCGTAATCTCAGACCGGACATCCTGATCTAATTCCTCAGTATGTAAAAGATCATTCAGTTCTTTTCCTGATATTAATACATAAGCCGCTATCTTTTGATATACCGGATTAACAAAATCTTTTATGTCTAAATTTTCTTTTGCCAGTATTCTAAGGCTTTTGTCTTTAATTATCAGAGTAAGCAAGATCTCTTCAATCCCCTGGCTTCTTACATTGTTTTTCTTAATCTTTTCAGGTTGTACTGCCTTTTCTCCTTTGCTTTTTCTCTTCAACTCAGCATACAGGACATCTTTTTCTATCTTCAGATCCTTTGAAACCCTTGTCAACTGATAGTCCTGTTCAATCCTGTTTGGAACCTTTCTTATTATATTAAGACAATCTTCTGCATGTCTTAACTTTGTTTCCTTTGAGAGTACGCCATCGCCATTAGTCTTTCTGTTAATTATCCTCCCAATTGCAAAGTCTATAATCCCAATTGACTTCTGAACGAGTTCCACAAAATTAGCCTTTCCGTTTTCCCTGATAAAACTGTCAGGGTCCTCTCCCTCTGGCAGAAGTAATACTTTAGCCTCAACCGTACTGCCTATAAAGACATCGAGTGTCCTCAGCGCCGCATTTATACCTGCGGTATCAGAGTCAAAAGTTAATACGACTACTTTACATAACCTTTGTAATATTCTTAGGTGGTTTGGCGTAAAAGCAGTTCCTAATGTACCAACTACATTCGTAATTCCTGCCTGATGAGCTGCAATTACATCCATATAACCCTCTACAATTATTGCGTATCCTGTTTCTATTATAGCATCTTTTGCAGTCTCAAGTCCGTACAATAAATTACCTTTTATGAAAACAGGTGTTTCAGGTGAATTAAGGTACTTTGGAGTTGAATTATCAAGGACACGCCCACCGAAGCCTACTATCCTTTTTTGTATATCATAAATTGGAAACATTATTCTTTCTCTAAACCTGTCGTAGTATCCTGTGCCTTTAGTCCGTGGGATAATTAATCCTGTTTTTAACAGGCTATCCTCCTGAAATCCCTTTTTCTTAAGAAAATCATAGGCACTGCTCCAAGAGCTAATGCCGTATCCGACATTAAATTTTTTAATTATCTCTCTATCCAATCCTCGCTTTAAGAGATAATTCCTTGCAGATTCTGCCTCTTTTGCATTAATCAGGTTTTCATAATAAAAAGATGCGGCTAACTTGTTTACTTCATATATAAGGACTTCTCTTTTATTATCTTTTGTAACACCCTCTATAGTGATTCCTGCATCATTTCCAAGCCTTCTGACAACTTCAGAAAATCCTGCATTATCCTGTTTCATGAGAAATGTTATTACATTGCCCCCGGTCCCGCATCCAAAACAATGGAAAAGCTGTTTTGCAGGACTTACAACAAATGAAGGAGTCTTTTCTGAATGAAATGGGCAAAGTCCTTTATAATTCTGACCTGATTTTTTAAGTGAAATATATCTGGAAATTACCTCTACTATATCCTGGCTTCCAATAATTTTTGTTATTAATTCCTCAGGAATATGCCCATCCAAGGGGAATCCCCCCTTATCAACTTATAGATTCCATAATCTCCTTAACCAGAGAACTTACCTTTGTCCCATCAGCCCGTCCTTTAATCCGCGGAATTAATACCTTCATGACCTTCCCCATATCCTTTGGAGAAGAAGCGCCTGTTTCAGTTATAATCGTCTTAATCTCATTCACAACCTCTTCATCACTAAGTTGTTGCGGTAGGAAGGTCTGAAGTATTTCAAGTTCACTGGTCTCTTTCTGAACTAAATCTTCCCTTCCACCCTTTTGAAACTGTTCTATTGAATCTCTTCTTTGCTTAGCAGCAGAGATTATAACTCCGAGTATCTCTTCATCAGTAAGAGGGGACATCTTTTCTATTTCTTTGTTCTTAATTGATGACTTCAGCAGCCTTATTACCTCGACCTTAAGTTGGTTCCGTGCCTTTAATGATTCTTTTAATTCAGATGAAAGTCTATCCAGTAATGGCATAACCTTATTCCTTTTGTCTTTTTGTGGCCTTTTTCCTTGCTGCTATCGCCTTACGTTTCCGTTTAACGCTAGGTTTTTCATAATGTTCTCTCTTGCGCATCTCGGATAGAATCCCAGCCTTTTCGCACTGTTTTTTAAACCTGCGAAGAGCGCTTTCAAAGGATTCATTCTCCTTTACCTTAACCCCCAACATACAATCCCCCCCCCTCACGTATATATTTATAAAAATTATAACAAAAATAATATTTTATGTTCCAAAATTAAATTGGATTTTCAACTATAGCAGA
>JAHFER010000139.1 GCA_023248365.1 Nitrospirota bacterium | reverse complement strand
GCCTCGGCAGTCCTTCTCACTGGCAATATTTTCCTCAGACGAAGCCTTGTATTAACCGGGACGTTTGTGCTCTATGTCTTGGTATCTTTTATAGGCAGCTCGGTCTATCCTGCTATCCTGCAAAAGTTTGTGGTAGCGCCTAATGAACTCGTAAAGGAAACCCCCTATATCAAATATAATATAGCTTCCACACGGAAGGGTTTCGGTCTTGATACAGTGGAGGAGAGGGATATCTCCGGCAGCACCTCGATTGACAGGAATGATATAAAGAAGAACAGCGCAACAATAAAAAACATACGCCTCTGGGATCATCGGCCTTTGTTAGACACCTTCAGCCAGATCCAGGAGATACGCACTTATTATGATTTTGCCTCAGTTGGAAATGACCGCTATATGATTAACGGGGAATATCGCCAGACCATGCTTTCTCCGAGAGAACTCTCTACAGAAAGCATCCCTACACGAAACTGGATAAACGAGACCCTGACATTTACCCATGGATATGGGTTGACGCTCGGACCGGTGAATCAGGTAACACCTGAAGGACTGCCGGTGCTGCTTATTAAAGATATCCCTCCGGTATCAACTGAAAGTAGTATAAAGGTCAGCAGGCCTGAAATTTATTTTGGCCAGTTATCCAGTAAATATGTGATTGTGAATACGAAGTCAAAAGAGTTTGATTATCCGTCAGGAGAGCAGAATGTCTTTACGGAATATTCAGGGAAAAGCGGTGTGGCGATAGGTTCTTTTTTCAGGAAACTCGCCTTTTCTGCATATTTCGGGTCTTTAAAGCTTTTACTCTCAAATGATATAACCCTGGAAAGCAAGGTCCTCTTTGATAGAAATATTCTTGACAGAGTTAATAAGGTTATGCCTTTTCTGATGTTTGACAACGACCCGTACATGGTCTTATCTGATGACGGTCAGCTCTTTTGGATCTGTGATGCATATACAGTGAGCAGTAAGTTTCCTTATTCACAGCCGTTGGAAAGCGGCGTTAATTATATAAGGAACTCGGTGAAGGTGACAATTAACGCTTATGACGGCAGCATGAAGTTTTACATGGCAGACAGGGAAGACACTATTATCAGGACAATAAGCAAGATATTCCCCGGCATACTTCAACCTCTTTCAGAGATGCCGGTGGACCTTAAAAAACATATCAGGTATCCTTTGGATATCTTTGGTATCCAGACCAATGTTTATTCAACTTATCACATGGAAGAGCCGCAGATGTTTTACAACAAGGAAGACCAGTGGGAGATACCGGTCATGGGGACAGCCGGTAAAGCAGAGTCCATGGAATCCTATTACACGATTATGAAGCTGCCTGAAGAGAAAAAGGAGGAGTTCATCCTCATGCTCCCGTTTAATCCTAAGAAAAAGGATAACCTCTCAGCGTGGATGATTGCCCGCAGTGACGGTGAACACTACGGGAGGCTTATGGTATACCGTTTCCCTAAGGACAGGCTTGTGTACGGGCCGAAGCAGATCGTTGCCAGGATAAATCAGGACACAGAGGTATCAAGACAGATATCACTCTGGGATCAGCGGGGCTCACAGGTAATCATGGGGACTTTGCTGGTAATACCGATTGAAAATTCTCTCATCTATGTCCAGCCGCTTTATCTCCGGGCAGAGACAGGCAAGATACCGGAACTGAAAAGGGTTGTCGTAGCCTACGAAAACCGTATCGCTATGGAGGAAACACTCGATGCAGCGCTTTCAAGAATATTCGGGGATGTGAAGATTTCAGAAGAAGCCACCCCATCAGGCGCTGTTCGCCTTCCTGCGGTTAAGGAGGAAACAACAGGCCTTGCCTCATCTGCCAGAGAGCATTTTGACCGTGCCATGACTGCGCAGAGAGAAGGAAACTGGGCCCAGTACGGGGAAGAAATAAAGAAGCTGGGCGAGATCATTAGGAAAATGAAGAAGTAACCGGCAATCAGGCCAGCAATTCCGCAAAATTCCGGGGACACCATATTTATCTCCGGGCAAGCTGTAGGAAAAACTCAATTAAGTAAACTGTCCCCTTTTTCCAAGAAGAAATGACGGGAAATGAAATTGAAAAAACTTTGTGCTTAGTGGCTTTGTGTGAGGATTAAATGGAACTCAAACGATTACGTCTGTGATAAGCGGTAGATTTGAGTATTTACCATTAGCGAGTTATGTATGGCGGCCACAGATTCCTTAAGCTCCCTGATTAACTATAAAAACTCTACATGATTCACCATATCCTCTGGTCTGAGAATATCGAAAATAAGCATCAAACCACGAATTATATTACTGACAGGTGTCTTTTGAGGTGCATAAACAATTCCTTGATGAGAAAACCCCTCAGCATGGAGGCGAAGGAAGTCAGCATCCTGGGTAAATATAACACGACCAGCTCCAGCTGCATATTTCAGATGCTCCTCATCACCAACCGACAGAAGCCCTGCTTCCTGGGTGGTTAATACATCTACTCCCCTATGTATCAGCCCTTGAGAGACTGCCTTTGGAACATGTTCATCCATGTAGAACTTAATGGGATTAACCACCAGTCTTGTCTTTCAATTTGGAGGGTATTTGACGGCGCAATCCGGCAACAAATTCTTCATCCGCCTGAATGGCTTCATCTATTTCTTTGCGGTTGTCATAATAATATGCAAGTGCAGCGTATATGTCTGATAACGTGAGGCCATGTTCAGAAGCAATTTCATCTGCACTTTTCCCTATACGTTCGTGCCAAATAACTATATCCTGAACTGTGATACGATGACCTGCAATGTGAGGCTTGCCTCCCGAAACTCCTGAAGTTACCTCAATATGTTGTACTAATGCATCTTTCATTATACCCTCCTCTTTTTTAAGTATTTTACATCAGCGCTTTAATTTTATCAAAAGATTTTTGGGATTGTATTGCAGGCTGTTGAAGAAGATTTTAATCCTTTAGAGACATCTGCCAGAAAAATATTTTCTGATTTATATGGTCGAAGTGGGTAGTGGCCGGAAGTTGACATTTTGAGTACCTTAATTCAAATTTCAAGGGTGACACGCTTAGGCATCTAACATATCAAATGATCGAATAACTACCATCGGGATTTTTTTTCAATCTTCCTTTCAGTAATTTCGCCGCTTCTTTCAACCCATCCTCATAATATTTCTGTTTTTCTTCAAATGTTTTGTCCTTTATATCCATATAGACTTCATCCTTCCATTCCCATACCTCACTCAGAGCTTTGGAAATAAGATTATCCTCTTCAATCGTTTTCATATATAACCTCCATAGGATTGGTCAAAAGCAAGGGATAAAAATACCCCTGTTTCTCATTAATTATTTTAACAGCGAGCTGTTTCTGTATATTTGCAAGATGTTTAAAGTTCCAGGAAAGGAGGATATCAACCTGATTACATACTGCAATTGCTATATGTTGGGCACATCAGAAACATAAACAATATATTTCCCTTTTTTTACGTAGCCTTCAAAAAACTCCTCCGTAATCTTCCTGAATTCAGGTACATCCTCAGCAAGTAAGAAGTTTAAAACTGATGTGTCAAGATATATCTTAAGTTTCTTCATGCTTATACAGTCAACCGGGTTTCTCTATACTATCTTTTTTGAAATCTTTATTTTCTACTATACCATGCTACGTCATCAGCTACAATACTTATGGGAGAAGGGGCTTTTTCCCCCTATTGATACCGGCTGTTAACAGGTAGCCCCAGTCCTATCCTGCTTTGAAACCAGAAAAATGATCCTTACATTAAGACTCAAAGGTACACAGAAATGACGGGAAATGAAATTGGAAAAATCTTTGTGACTTTGTGACAGTGTATAGCCTGGCCCACACCCGATTGCCTGTTTTAATCAACAACAAAAAGATTGATTATAAGTATATTTTAGGTATAATAAATATACTATGGAGTTTGAATTTGATCCCGAAAAAAGTGACGGCAATAAGAAGAAACACGGGATTGACTTCATTGAAGCCCAGGCTCTCTGGGATGATGGTGATTTCATTGAAATTCCTGTGAAAACAGGTGATGAACAAAGATTCCTGGTAATAGGGAAGATTGCAGAAAAACACTGGTCAGGAGTTATTACCTATAGAATGGGGAAGATTAGGATTATTTCAGTACGACGGTCGAGAAAAGAGGAGGTTGATATTTATGAAGGCTCGTGATTTTGACAAAAAATTTGATGAGGGCAAGGATATATCGCAACACCTTGATATAGCAAAGGCGAGGAGACCAGGCCAGGAACAGAAAAGAGTTAATGTAGACTTTCCTTTGTGGATGATCCAGTTGTTGGACAAGGAAGCAAGACGCCTGGGTGTGCCCCGCCAATCCATTATCAAAGTCTGGGTAGCTGAGCGTCTTGAAAAGGTATCTTGAATATATCTGATATGAAAAAGAAAATCCGGTTAAGAACAGCACAGAATTCGATCGCTGTTTTGACGGATTTATATGGTGGGAGTTGGTAGCGGCCGGAAGTTGAAGTATTTAGTACCTTGATTCAAATTTCAAGGCCTGGCACCCTATCTTTCCTAAAGGATGTATCAAGAGCACCAGAACAATGCACAAGTTCTGAACGTATAAACTCGTAAGCAATCGAGGCAAAAGTTCCTCTCCATAAATGTCTTTCAAGTTTAGCCACTTCTTCTGGGCTTAAAATTGGATTTACAAATTTAAGTACTTCTTCTTCTGATAAGAGTCTTTTTTCAGGGTGCATCGAGATAGTCTCAAGTTTTTCCCCGATTTTATTAAGGCATTTATTCTGTGGATCTTTAAACTTGTCAATCAGGTGCATTGGATGTATGTGTCCAAATATATCATCTCCACATTCTTTGAGGATTTTTACAAAATTTTCATGCCTTCCTTTGGAATCATAGCGATTATTACCCAGTGCCTCGATATAGCAACAACAAAGAAGTAATGCTTCATCTCTATACTTACTCTTATATAACCCATCAAGAAAGGCTGCTTTTTGTTCCATAACAGTAAAGTAAGTATTAACAAGTTCCATTTTAACTTTTTTATTTTTATTCATTTTTAACTTTATTGAATTTGTGACCTCTCAATTTTTTTATGCGTCTCTGCCTCCACTTCTACGATCTTCAGAATTTCTAAATAAAAAGATTTTCCTAAAATGACCCTTCCCTGCCGGAACTGAAGTCTCACCTTTTGCTATTATAAACGTCAACAACGAACTTACAAAACTTTTTCCAATCACTGAAGTCGTACCACCAGCTATATTGATGGACTTCTATCCCTTCTTCCTTCAA
>JAHFER010000138.1 GCA_023248365.1 Nitrospirota bacterium | reverse complement strand
AATCTGTTCCAGGGATGGAAGTCTCATCGGGTTTATGGGTTTTGATGATACAGAGAAGACCCGTTCATGGTCAGAGGATGATGTAAAAGTTCTTCGTGTAGTAAGTGATATAGTCTCATATCATTTTACTCACCAAAAGGCAGAGTATGCACTGAGAAAGAGTGAGGCGAGACTTGCAAAGGCACAGAAGGTAGCCAAACTCGGAAGCTGGGAGAGGGACATTGTAACAAAGAAGGTGTTTTGGTCTGATGAAACGTATAACATTTTTGGTTTAAATCCGGTTAAAGTTACCATCACTTATGAGACATTTCTTAATGCAGTACATCCCGATGACAGGGATTCCTTAAAAAAGGCTGTCAGCGAAGCATTGTCCGAAGGAAAACCTTATAACTGTGATGTTCGTATACTTTTGCCGGATGGAACAGAGCGAATTGTTAATACTCATGCTGAAGTGGATCTTGATGGAAAAGGAAATCCTGTTAATTTGATTGGAACTGTTCTTGACATTACCGAACGCAGACATCTTGAAGAACAACTCAGGCATTCACAGAAAATGGAAGCAATAGGCCAGTTTGCGGGGGGTATTGCCCATGACTTCAACAACATCCTTACTGCAATAATTGGAAATGCTGACCTTCTTCAGATGAAGATGGAAGAGGATAGTTCTCTGGGTGTTTATGTTGAAAATATACTTTCGTCATCGGAGAGGGCTGTTAATCTGACTCAGAGTCTACTTGCTTTCAGCAGGAAACAGATTACAAATCTTAAGTTGGTAAATCTGAATGAAATAGTAAATAAAGTGGACAACCTGTTACAAAGGCTTATAGGTGAGGGTGTTGAATTGAAAACGATGCTTGTTTTAGAGAATTTCCCTATGCCACATCCTGATGCAAATAAATTAAACGGACTTTTTGTAAAAGCAGACAGTGTGCAAATAGAACAGATATTAATGAATCTTGTAACGAATGCCAGGGATGCAATGCCGGATGGAGGTATTATTAAGATTCGAACTGATATTATTGAGTTAGATGAAGCATTTGTTAATGTACATGGGGATGGAGAACCAGGAAGCTATGCAGTTGTTTCTGTTGAGGATACTGGTATGGGGATGGATGAAAAGACAATTGAAAAGATATTCGAGCCTTTCTTTACGACTAAGGAAATTGGAAAGGGGACAGGGTTAGGGCTTTCTATTGTATACGGAATAGTAAAAAAGCATAATGGGTATGTTGATGTAAATAGTTCTCCAGGTGTGGGAACAACGTTTAATATCTATCTGCCATTAGCTGTTGAAGAAGGAATACATGAAAATGCATAGTGAGCGCAATCCCCCTGTCTTGCTGCGGGGAGCTTCAATTAAATTAGGGGGAATACCCTTACTTGACTTAAACCGCCTGGTTTGCTAATGTTTTGTTAAATTTTGAAACAATTTATTGGAGATACTATGGTTGAGCGTATTATACTCAATTGCATAAGCGATGGTGTGCTTACAATTGATCTTCAGGGAAATATACAGTATGTCAATAAGGCGATGCAGGAATTATTAGGTTATCCGGAGAGTACACTTGTAGGAAGCAGGTGCGAAAAGTTTGTTCAGAGTAATATATGTGCCTCTGAAGACTGCATACTCCGGCGTTCTCTTGCAACGAAAGAGAAGATTTCGAACTATGAATCTTTTCTTATAAATAAAGAGGGCAGACGTATGCCGGTGAATATAAATACTGATCTTTTGTATGATGATGCAGGCAATATAATTGGTATCGTGGAAGTGTTCAGGGATATATCACAGTTAAAGGAATTAAAGGACAGGCTTACAGATATATTCCAGTTTGAGAATATTATAACAAAAGACCGGAGGATGAAAGAGATACTTTCTATTCTTCCATCTGTTGCACAGTCAAAGAGCACAGTGTTAATACAGGGGGAGAGCGGCACTGGTAAAGAGCTTGTTGCAAAGGCCATTCACAATAACAGCCTGAGAAAAGATAAACCCTTTATAGCTGTGAACTGTGCGGCAATTCCTGATACATTGATAGAAAGTGAACTCTTTGGTCATGTTAAGGGTGCATTTACCGGGGCGCATCAGGACAGGGTAGGAAGATTTGAACTTGCAGACCTCGGAACCATATTTCTGGATGAAATAGGCGATATGAGCTTAGCCACACAGGCAAAATTACTGCGCGTTATTCAGGAAGAAAAGTTTGAGAGAGTTGGCGGCTCAAAGACCATATCTGTAGATGTCCGTATTATTGCTGCTACAAATAAGAACCTTTCAAAAGAGGTAAAAGAAGACAACTTCAGGGAAGACCTTTATTACAGGATTAGTGTTTTTCCTATTACCCTGCCCCCCCTGAGGGAACGTAAAGAGGATATTCCTCTCCTTATTAACCACTATATAGAAAAGTTTAATAAAGAGATGGAAAAAAATATAAACAACGTGTCTCCACAGGCTATGAAGGTACTGTTGAACTATTTTTTCCCTGGTAATATCCGTGAGCTGAGGAATATTATTGAACATGCCTTTGTATGCAGTCGGGGAAACACCATATTACCTGAACACCTCCCGGGTGAATTAGTAACTGCAAGTGAACATTTAGAGATTTCTCCTGATGGTAGTTCTCTCAACCAGGTTGAGAAGGAATGGATTGTTAAGGTTCTGGAAAAATCGGGATGGCGATATCAGGAGGCCGCAAAGCTCCTGGGAATCAGCCGGACAACCCTATGGAGGAAGCTGAAGGACTACGGAATTGTTTCTGAGAAAAGGCCTGTCCACTATTGAAACAGTAGTTTTGTTATGGAACGCTTATACTAAAGGCTTTAACCGCCTTGTACCCGCCTTGTACAATGATACTCTGCCAGATCACCTAAGTTCACAATGTTTAAATATGCAACATTAGCCACAATTATTCTTTTTGTATCTCATTGATTTTAAAGGTTTTTATTTTTGGCACACTTTTTGCTTTTATATTAAGTAAATACCTTATTATTGGGGAATGAGCCCCTGTAAGGCGTTGTATAAAGGAAGGGTGATAAAAATGAACTGCCCAAAGTGCAACGGTCTGATGATGTACGAGAAGTTTATGGATATGGCAGAAACAAGCAGCTTTTATTTTTATGGCTGGCGGTGCGTTTTCTGCGGTAATGTTGTGGACAGTATTATAATGGCTAATCGTCTTAATGCAGGCCGTCAGAATAATGAGGTTAAACGGAGACGTCTGAAAAAGGCGGGATAATGGAAGCGGACGCCGTCAAGTATCATCATTGTCTAATTCCAAATGCCAGTAAAGGTAATCCCGCCAGTTCTCTGGCGTACTTTTTATTCCTATTGTAATTGTTACATGTGGAAGCCATTTAGGTTCTATGGGCTGTTTGATTAAACGCATTCCGCTTTCGTGTGGCGTTCGTCCGCTTTTTTTGTTGTTGCATCTCCAGCAGGCGGTTACGATATTGTCCCAGCTCTTTTTACCTTGTTTGGTAACAGGAATTACATGGTCAAATGTCAATTCCTTTACTTCAAACTTATCCCCGCAGTACTGACACCTGTAGCTATCTCTTGCAAATATATTGGCCCTTGAGAATTTTACCTTGTGTATGTTTTTGGCACGAACAAGGTTTAAGAGCCTTAGTACGGATGGTAATTGAAATGCAATGGAAACCCCGTGGACTTCACGGTCGTAAACCTCAAGTACTTCAACTTTGCCCTGGAAAAGCAGGGTTACTGCCCTCTTCCAGTGAATTACCTTTAGAGGTTCGAAGGTAGCATTTAGGAGAAGTGTATGTTCCATAATTTACTATTTACTCCCCAATTAAATCAGATTATACACAAGTTATGGTTAAGAATGCAAATTGCCTTTGACTTTATACACACCATTATGTAAACTTATCAACATGTTGAAAAATGGCAGACGCTATTTGCTGGCAATTAATTTTATAATATTGACCTTAATATTCATCTCTCCTTTGTGGTTTCCTGATTATGCCAAAAGTGTTTCTCCTTCAGATATATGTGCAAAACACAATGTTTCCACAGGTGAATTTACTGCATGTTATTACTGCCATAATGCTGAAAGCCAGGAAGAACCAGGTTTTACAGTTAACACTGACAGCAGGTTTTGTCTGAGCTGTCATGACGGCTCAACAAAGGATGCCTCTATGCACACATCACTGGGAAGCCTGTCAGAGAGGATATCAAGGCCTGTTACTCCAGGGCGGGGTGGGATTGATCACCCGTTTTCAGTAAGTTACTCAGATGCACGGAATATCAGCAGTACGCTAAAACTAAAAAACCTTCCAACAGCCCCTGTAAAACTTTTCAATGATAAAGTTGAGTGCGCGAGTTGTCATGACCCGCATAGCTGCAATAACCCTCTGTTTCTACGAATCAAGACTGACAGAAGCGCACTCTGTTTAGCCTGCCATGATATGTAATCAAAGGATTATTCTCTTCACCCTTGCTGAGTTTTGTAACACAACAACTGCCTGGTGAAGGCGTTGAAGTTTCAGATTTCTCTTTCGGATTGCAGCCTGATCATGAGAGGGGAACTTTTCATTGCGTACTGCTGTTTGCAGTTTTCTTAAGTGATTATGAATTTCCTTATATACATCACTGGAGAAGTCTTTAAGGATAAGGGGATTTAAATATATAAAGCCGTCAGCAATATCGGCTGCAACAGCGGCAAGGCTCTTTCCTCTTAATTTGTCTTCCGGCATTGTGATGTAAAATTAACATGACAGATTATGAAAGGTCAAGGAGGTTGGTTTATTTGCATAACATTTTCTCCTGTGAAATAATGTAACCATGACTGGATTCTGGTTTGAGATATTTTTAATCCTTTTTCTTATTATTGTGAATGGCTTTTTTGCCGGGGCGGAGATAGCCATTATCTCTTTGAGAAAGAGCAGAATTAAGCACCTTATGGAGTTGGGAGACAAACGTGCAGAGATTATTCATAAGCTCCAGAATGAGCCTGACAAATTTCTCGCTACAGTTCAGGTAGGGATAACATTAGTTGGTATGCTGGCAGGGGCCATAAGCGGAGCAGCGGCAATAGAGGCTTTAAAACCGATCCTTCAACAAATACCTGTAGGTTTCATACAGGAGGGTAGCGCCGTTATAGCTATTGGAATTGTAGTGCTGATAACCTCATACCTTACACTTATTCTTGGAGAACTTGTCCCGAAATCCCTTGCTATAAGATTTTCTGAACCGATTGCACTATTCGTGGGCAGGCCTATTTATTTCCTTTCTAAGCTGGCTTTTATACCGGTT
>JAHFER010000137.1 GCA_023248365.1 Nitrospirota bacterium | reverse complement strand
ACCATGTTGCATATGTAGAAGATCTGTAGCCTCTCTGATATTCAAATTTCCCTACAGCGCGCATCAGCCCTATATTTCCTTCCTGAATGAGATCAGATATCGGAAGTCCTCTGTTAAGGTATTTCCTGGCAATACTAACAACAAGCCTGAGATTTGCCTTTACAAGTCTGTCTTTTGCCTCTTCTACATCAAGGTTAATTAATCTCAGATTCTTTAACATCCCTTCAACGATTGGTTGATCCATTTTAACTCTTTCAGACAATTTACTTCCCTTAAACTCCTGTTCAATATTTTGCAACTTTTCAATTATCTTCTCATAAATATCCGTCTCTTTATCAATCTCATTAAATAGCTTTATTAATCTCTCATCATCCCTTACGTCAGCCTTATAAATCTCTTCAGCTTCATCTATTTTCCCAATAAAATCTCTAAGATTATCTTCGCCCTCAAGCAGGAACCCTTCTTCATCATAACTAATTACCTTTTTGACTTTAGTTTTCTCAAGCAGGCGTCTCTTCAATTCCTGAAGTTCATCAATAATTATGCTGGATTTTAATAATTCCCTTATAGCAGCGCTCTTTCCAGATTCTATCCTTTCGGCAAGTTCAACCTCTTCTTCTTTTGACAGTAGCGAGGTAGCCCTTATTTCTTTCAGATAGGCATTTACAGGTTCTGATGCAGCTCCTACAGATGCACTCTTTTCTTCTTTAACTATAGCGGAATCTTCAGCAAATGCCTCTTCAGAAGAACCATAATCTTGTTCTTTTTTATTTTTCATATTGTGTTTGAGTGTAGCACTTTGAAAACTTCCTGTCATGTGTGAACAAAAAAAATTGACATATAAAAATCAATCTGGCAATATGGATTATCGTTATAAAGGGAAAGCTCCTGTCAAATTATATATACCTTGCCTGACTATGCAGTTAGAAGAAAACACAATAATTCGGCGATTGAATGAAATCCCGCCTAACAATATTTATTACATAAGCCCAAAACAATATTTTCTAAGGGGCTATGACTATTACAAGGATAGAAGGGTTTCTGAATTTATATGGTCTAAAGACAGGCTGCGTCTTACAGCAAAGGTTGTCGGCAGCAGTGTTTATTCGGTCAATTTTTATGCAGGGACTAACAAACTTAATTATGAATGCAGTTGTCCTGCATGGTCGCCATCTGTTCATTGCAAGCATGTCATCTGTGCGTTACTAACCATTAAAAATACTCAAAACCCTGACCTTTTTGTTATTCCTGGAGGCTATAACAGGGATAGCTACAGAGAGCGTCTCAAAAAAAACCTTCTGTTAGCTGCTGATTCTTATGAACCCCTTGAAACCCTTGAACCCATCGAAACAGGAGATACAATATCTCCTGTTTATGAAATAGTCTTTGAAAATGATCCATTACTTTACTCGTTAAAAGTAACCGTAGAAAAGGATGGCCGTCCAATTTCAGGAAATAAGTTTTTCAGACTTCCTGAGGACATACTTAAAATAATTGCCTATGACAGCTATTATTATAGTTCAGCGGATAAGCCGATTATCGCCTTTCTTGAGAAAAATGATAACACTCACCCTATATTTATAAGAATTGACAAAAAGAAGGTAGCACTTAAATGGGATAAAACATTAGTCTTTAATACCAAAACTGAAATTGATGCAGACGATAATATCGTTTCAATAAGGAAACTCGCCGTAATTGATGACTTTGCCAGTTCCGGTTATTACATGTTAGGAAGTAAACTGATAGCTGATGTTGAATCCGGCAGGCTTGGAGTTATTAATAATGATGATGGCTGGGGCATCTGGAACTTCTATGAAAGATTTCTCGATGACCATGACTATATTAATCTTGATTACCTAAATGTCAGTGAACTATTTTATTACAGAAGAACTAACCGTGGTGAAAATTATGATATAAAAATGCCTCTTGAACTGTTTCATAGTATCCAAATGATTATACCGGATGAATCAAAGGGAGTTCTTAACAACCTCATACTGAAGAATAATCAGGAAGCATCAGGCATTACAGATACGATCCCAACTTATAGTATGATAATAGAACCTATTGATAAATACATTGATAAAATGATTTTAAAGGCTTGCTGCAATGTTTCAGGTTCCAGGGATGCTACTTCAGTATTGTTTTTTGGTTTCTTTTCATATTCAAAAAACAAGAGGAGGCTTTCACAATCATTAAGAACCAGAAAAAGATGGTCTGTATTAGTTAAAACCTTTTTTAAGCTCCTTAATATTGAAAATAAGAGCGAGGTTCAAAAGTTGATTAGAGAGTCTCTTTCAGAAGAGGGAGACTTTTTGAAGCGTATAATCAGACAGGAGGCCAAGGACCTTCTTGTTGGCGTCTACAACAGACTAAATACAAAATCCTCTTCCATACGAAATTTCAGCGGTCAGTGGCATATGGTCAGGAACAATAAAATTGCAGAGTCATTACTCTATTCAATCCCTTTCACAACATTTGGGGTGGATATTTTCCATGGAATGGATTCCCACAATGAGATGATTGTTGATGCAAAAAAGGTCTACCGTATGCTTCCGGTCCTCTGTCAGAGATTAAAAGAAAATGGTATTCCTTTATTTTTGAAAGGGAAGACTGTTGTAACCTCTAAATGGGATTTTTCATTTGATGCCAGCAGGGATAAAGGGATTGACTGGTTTGAAATAAAACCTGAGATTACTTGTGATGGGGAATTAATCGGAGATGCTCAATGGGAGAAGATTTTATCAGAGGATGGTGTTCTTGAGAACGATGATGTGATTCAGGTCCTTGATTCCAACTCGCAGGAGATCCTAAAAACCATTTCCACAATATATCAGGATAATAAATCCACTTCAAAACAGGAAAAGGATATTGTACATGTCCCACGACTGAAGATACTTGACTGGATATATTTGAGAAATGCAGGGGTTAAGGTAATACTCTCAGAAGAGGATGAAGAATTAGTAGAACGCCTGAACCGGTTTGAGAAAATCGAAAAAAGGCCGTTGCCTGATAAGTTGAAGGCAAAATTGAGGCACTATCAAATGGACGGGTACTACTGGCTCGCCTTCCTGTATGAACACAAATTCGGCGCCTGTCTTGCCGATGATATGGGGCTTGGAAAGACAATTCAGGCAATTACCCTTTTAGCCGGAATTAAGGAAGGAACTGTCAGATATTCTGAAAGCAGTAATCACCTACCTCATCTTATCGTCTTGCCGCCCAGTCTTTTGTTCAACTGGGAGAACGAAATAAAGAGGTTCTATCCTAATTTCAAGGTGCATTTTTATACTGGAAAGGAAAGGAGTACGGATTTTAAAGATTGCGATATAATTTTAACTACGTATGGTTTAATTCGGATGGATATTGAAACTCTGAAAAAGGAATCATTTAATGTCATTGTTTTTGATGAGGCACAGACTGTCAAAAATATATACGCTGACACAACCGGCGCTGTGAGGCAGTTAAATGGTCTTTTCAAGCTTACTGTAACCGGAACTCCTCTTGAAAACCATATTGGTGAATACTATTCCATACTTGATCTTGCTATACCGGGCCTTCTCGGTGATTATGATACCTTTAAATCCTATATTAAGCTGGATACATCTCCTTATATTGACATGCTATTAAGAAGGACTAAACCCTTTGTTTTGAGAAGAACAAAGGAAAAGATTTTGAAGGAACTTCCTCCAAAAATAGAGACCGACATATATCTTGAACTCACTGATAAACAAAAGGCCCTTTATAAAAAGACCGTTGAGAGTGTCAGAAGGGCAATAGCTAATGCATATGAAAATAAGACTGCCTCTCAGGCACAAATAATTGCTATTACTGCGATATTAAAACTCAGGCAGATATGCGTATCTCCCAGACTTATAGATACATCATTCGATGATCATTCTCCTAAGATAGAATTCCTGATTAATAAGTTAAAGGAACTCCTTAGTGAAGGGCATAGTGCCCTTGTGTTTTCTCAGTTTACGAGTTTTCTTGACATTCTTGAAGAGGATTTGAAGAAACACGAGATAACCTTTTTAAGACTTGACGGATCAACTGCTATAGGAAAGAGAAAACATCTGGTAGAGGGTTTTCAGAACAATGACAGTCCTTCGATATTTCTTCTGAGTCTCAAGGCAGGCGGGCAGGGTCTGAATCTTACAAGGGCCTCCTATGTGTTTCACCTTGACCCATGGTGGAATCCTGCGGTTGAAAACCAGGCATCAGACAGGGCACACAGGATTGGTCAGAAAAACAGGGTAACCATTATGCGAATCCTTATGCGACACACGGTTGAGGAAAAAATGATGGAATTAAAGAAAAAGAAACTTGTATTATATAATGCAGTGATGGGAGAGTCTGTGAGCGGGAGAAAGGGACTATCTGTATCAAAGGCTGATTTTGATTATCTGCTTGAAGGAACTATATAAATTTAAACCACAGAGGCACAGGGACACAGAGAAAGGCATTTTATATTTTACTATTTGTCTAACTCTGTGCCTCTGTGCCTCTGTGTTTAAAATGAAGAACTAATATATGCAGACATGGAGATTAATTAATACCGGCAGTAACAATGGGTTTTATAACATGGCGGTTGATGAGGCTATAGTTATTGCCTGCAGGGAAGGTGTTGTACCAACCACGATAAGATTCTACACGTGGGATCCTCCTTGTATTTCCATAGGATATTTCCAGAAAATTGACAGGATATTAAACCAACCCCAATCAGGCAACAGTAATCTCAGTGTTGTAAGACGAATTACCGGGGGAAGGGCTGTAATCCACGGGAATGACTTAAGCTACAGTGTTGTTTGCAATACAAACAACAAAATATTTCCTAATAATTTAAAGGGAACATATGATTTAATTTCTGATTCTTTCAATAACGGACTGGGACAACTTGGCTTACACCCTGACACTGAAGACTGTAATAATCCTCTTGATTCTGAATATCAGCACTCAACACTCTGTTTTGATTCCACTCTAAGGCATGAAACCTCTTTTAACGGCAAAAAACTTATAGGTAGCGCCCAGCGGCGCTGGCCTGACATATTCTTACAACACGGGTCTGTTATTCTTGATGGAATTTCAGGAGAAAACGGAGCAAACTCAACGTCATTAAACGAAATATTGATTGATGAATGTGATATAAAGGAGATTATTAATACACTCTCTGCCGGATTCTGTAAAGTTCTTGACATTAATCTAATTGATACTGCATTAACCACTTATGAAATAAACCTTACAGAAAAGCTCCTTAAAGAAAAATACCTTTTGCCATCCTGGAATAACAAACGTACATAATT
>JAHFER010000136.1 GCA_023248365.1 Nitrospirota bacterium | reverse complement strand
GAGACCTGAATTTACTGCATTACTTAGGGTAATATCAATGATTCTGTACTTACCGCCAAAGGGGACAGCAGGTTTGGCTCTGTCTGCCGTAAGAGGGCTCAGTCTTTCTCCCCTGCCGCCGGCCAATATCATTGTAAAAATATCTTTCATAAGAAAGTAACCCCATCCCCACCCCTTCGACTACACTCAGGGCAGACCTGAACCTCCCCTTGAAGGGGAGGGAATTTTTCATTACGCTTTGCGAGTGCCTTACTTAATGTATTCCCAATCATAAACAAAATCGTGTATAATTGCAATATATTATGAAAATAGGTTTTCTTTTACATAAAAGCCCTGAACATCAGGATGCACATACTGTGGCAAGGCTCGCAGAGGGGTTTGCTGATGGGGGGCATGAAGTGGCGATCTTTCTTATGGAAGATGGTGTATTTAATGTAATAACAAATCATGTTAACAAAGGATTATCATCAGGTTTTGACAAATTGCTATCAAAGGGAGTAAAGATTGCGCTGTGTAGTTATACCTCTGAGATACGCGGGATGGGACGCGACAACTTCCTGAACGGTGTTGATTTTCACAGCCAGTATGACTTGTCACGATTGATAAGTGAGTGTGACAGGTTCCTGAGTTTTGTATGAAGAATAATATAAAGAAAATAGTAATTATCATCCGCTCCACTCCGTTTAATACTTTAGCCCTTTCCGAAGCCTTTCGTATGGGTATAGGAATGACTCTGTCAGATAATAAGGTGAATATTCTTCTAATAGGTGATGGAGTTTGGAGTGTGCTGAGTCTTTCTCCTCATATGATAGGCAGACCTAACCTGTTTGAGAGTATAGAGCTTTTTTCAGCATGCGGTGTAAGGATTGTTGCAGATGGGTTATCTCTGGAAGAGAGAAATATCTCTGAGTATGAGAGCCACGTGGAGAAGGTTAGCCGGGACGAGGTTTATAAAATTATATCAGATAGCGATGTGGTGGTAAGTTTCAGATAGGGTATTTCCATATGAAGATATTGCATATATTAAGAAGAGAAGAAGACCAGTTAGTAAGAGAAATCATTGAGCATGATAAGACTGGGGAAAATCTCTCTGTCCTTCTGATTCAGGATGGTGTGCTGTCTAAGTTAAGAGAAGAAGATAGCGTATTCGCATCAGTAAATGATGTCGAGGCCCGCGGGTTACATGTGAATTGTAATTTAGTAGATTATCCGGCAATATGTAAGCTTATCATTGAACATGATAAGGTGATTGTATGGTAAGATAAGATTAGTAAACAGGTAGGGGAGGGGCTTGTCCCTTACCGTTGAGCAGAAGCGAGAGGAAAGGGGTTAGCTCAGGAAATGGAGAAGAAGAGTTTTAAGGCGGACCATGTGCTTGATTGCAGAAAGATGTCATGTCCCGTACCTGTTTTAAAGACTAAAAATGCTATGAGTAAGATGGAGACTGGCGAAGTTCTTGAAATGATAGCAACTGATCCGGGTTCTTTAAAAGATATTGAGGCCTGGGCAAAACATACAGGCCAGGAGTTACTGGAAGTAGTACATGAGGATAGCAATTACAGGTTTTATATAAAGAAGCTAAAGTAAAAAAGAAAGATTCAAATTCATTGTCATTCCTGCGAAAGCAGGAATCCAGAGCTATGTCGTGGGTCTGGATTCCCATTTTCATGGGAATGACGGATTAATTTTAGGAGGACGTCATGCCGGTATCAGAACAGGACGTAAAACTTATAGAAAAGATAGTAGAAGAGAAACTTAAAAAGTTGCTTGCTGAAAAGCAGAAGCGGATGGCCATTATAGCATCAAAGGGTACGCTTGATATGGCATATCCGCCGCTTATTTTAGCCACTACTGCAGCGGCTATGGATATAGAGTGTTCCATATTCTTTACATTCTATGGGCTTGATATTATCAATAAAAAGAAGAATAAAAATCTTAAGGTTCCTTCACTTGCAAATCCTGCAATGCCGGTTCCGATGCCCAACATTATCGGAGCTTTGCCGGGTATGACTGCTATGGCTACAAGAATGATGAAGGGCTGGATGAAAAAGGTAAATGTACCGTTAATAACAGACCTGCTTGATATAGCCGTAGAGACAGGTGTGAAGTTAGTTGCATGTCAGATGACCATGGATGTAATGGGTATAAAAAAAGATGATCTTATTGAAGGCGTAGAAGTCTGCGGCGCCGCAGGTTTCCTTGAATATGCCTCAAATGCTGATATAACACTTTTTGTCTAAGCCTTCATGAAGGGTAGAGCTGTTGCTCCTGAGCGACTTGCCGGAGCAGTTGGGTTACCTGTCAAGACGAAAAGACGGTGGAAAGCCAGCCCGTTAGAGGCTGGAAGGCTTCCACCTGTCTTTGAGTCTTAGACAGGTCAACTGCGAAGGCCAGGAGCGATGGGGCAACAGCTCTACCCAGCTCCGGGGAGTTACACTCTTTGTCTACACCTTTGAATAAAATTATCAGAGAGATAAAGGATGATTTCAGAGACACAGGAAAACTGTCCCTACTCCTGTCTAAGGCAGGTTTTTCCGACGGCCGCAAGGCAGCAGTAAACCTCCATCTCATTTTTAAGGATTCAGAGCATCAGCAGGAATTTAAGAAGTTACTTCCTGCCATATTAAAAGCATCAATAGATGCCCCTGACCCGGACATGGCGCTTAATAATCTTGAGCGTTTTGTCACACACTATGATGATAAAAAAGGATTGTTTGTATTCTTATTAAATTATATTGAGTTAACGCCTGTATTATTGTACCTCTTTGGCAGCAGTCAGTATCTTTCCAATTTCCTCTTTTCCGAACCAGGAGAATACCTCAGATGGCTTTCAATACCAAACCTCCTGAAACAGGCGATAAATAAAGCATCTCAGATTGATTATCTCCGCAAACAGATGACTGCAAGGACATCACCTGATGAAGTTAAATCATTACTGAGGAGATTCAGAAAAAAAGAGTACATAAGGATTACCCTGAGAGACATGCTTGGATATGCAGCCCTTGCTGAAATTACCCAGGAAATATCTGCTGTAGCGGATGTATGTCTTCAGATAGCTTATGAGGTTGGCAATAGGGATCTTATTACGAGGTACGGAAAGCCCATGTATACGGATATGGATGGTAGTATACATGAATGTGCCTTTACTATACTTGGGATGGGTAAGCTCGGAGGTGAAGAGTTAAACTACAGTTCTGACATAGACATAATGTACCTTTATTCTTCTGACAAGGGAGAAACATCAACAGGGCAATTAACCAATCATCAGTATTATGTGAAACTGTCAGAGATGATAAGCCGCTTAATAGGAGATACCACTGAAGATGGGTTTGTATTCAGGGTAGACACAAGGCTGAGACCTGAAGGCGAAAAAGGTGATTTAGCCAGTTCTCTCAGGAGTTATGAGGTCTATTATGAATCATGGGGGCAGACATGGGAGAGGGCGGCCTTATCAAAAACACGGTCTGCCGCAGGGGATGATAATCTGGGGAAGGCATTTCTTGCAATGATACAGCCGTTTGTTTACAGAAAATATCTCGATTTTAGTGCTATAGATGAAATCAGGGATATGAAGATAAAGATTGATAAACACCTTGCGGTTAAAGGTAAAGATCTGAATGATGTTAAACTGGGTTACGGCGGAATAAGAGAGATAGAGTTTTTTGTTCAGGCATTACAACTCCTGTACGGTGGAAAAGAACCATGGATCAGGGAGAGAAATACATTACGGGCATTGCACAGGCTGGCCCAGAAAGGCTTTGTGTCTTATGAGGAAGAGGGGTCTCTGTCAAAGGCATATCAACTGTTACGCAGAATTGAACATATGGTGCAGGTCGTAGGAGAACGCCAGGCCCATGTTATGCCAAAAGATATTAAAGAACTCTATACCCTGGCAAAGAGACTTAGCTATAAAGATAAAGGCAAGTACAGGGCAGACGAATTTCTTATAAAGGATTACGTTTCCTGTACAAAGACTGTACGGAAAATATATGACGGTCTGTTTGTGAAAAAAGAGGCCGAAGAGGAACAAAGGGATGATGAGGGTGATTGTCAGATAATAATAGGGGATGTTGTTCCTGAGGATGAGGCAGTGCATCTACTTTCAAAGTATAATTTTAAAGATGCAGGGAAGGCATACAGGAACATAATCTTATTAAGGGATGGAATGGCATTTAGTCACCAGACCCCGCGAAGCAGGCAGATCTTTGCAAGGATCTTCCCAAAATTTTTTGCGCATATTACATCATTGTCTGATCCTGACCTTGCACTCAATAATCTGGAGGCGCTCATATCTTCAGCAGGTGCAAGAGAAACACTCTATTCCTTTTTTGAAGAAAACCCGCAGGCAATTGAGTCTGTAGTCAGGCTATTCAGCAGCAGTGAATATTTGTCAAAGATAGTGATGAGGCACCCTGAGCTTGTAGACCTCTTCCTTGATCCTGCAGAAATGTTGAAAAAGAGGACTAAGCAGGATATACAGGATGAACTCTTTGCAGTGATAAGACAACCCCAGGCATATACTGAAAAGCTTGATATCTTGCGGAAGTTTAAATATACAGAAGAATTGCGGATAGGTTATACAGATATTCTGGGATATACAGATACTGCTGAAGTCTCAAAAAATATGTCTGCGCTTGCAGATGCCTCTGTAGCAGTGGCCATTATGATAGCAGAAGAAGAACTGGGCCGCACTTATGGCCGTCCTTTGTATAAAACCGGCGGAAAGAGTGTTAACGCACGATTCTGTGTTGTGGGAATGGGCAAACTTGGTGGAGAGGAAATTACTTATGGTTCTGACCTTGACCTGATCTTTATATATTCCGGAGAGGGTGAGACAAAGGGGAAACATTCGATATCAAATCATGAGTATTTTTCCCATCTTTCAAGCAAGGTAATGTCAGCCCTCACATCAATGACAAGAGAGGGGACAGTCTTTAAGGTGGATGTCAGGCTAAGGCCGTCCGGCAATAAAGGTCCGCTTTGTCAGTCTATGGAAGGGGTTATAGGCTATATTAAAGATCATGCAGATGTATGGGAATTACAATCCCTGACAAGGGCAAGGTTTGTTGCAGGGGATGAGTCGCTTGGGCAGGAGTTTATGACCGCCTGCCAAAATCTAATATATGAAAGACCTTCAAATGAAGGCCTGAGAAAAAGCATCAGGGATATGCGGCATAGAATGGAGGCAGAAGTAAGTAAGGAAAATAATGAGTATTATGATATAAAAGTTGGGCCCGGCGGGATAGTGGATATAGAGTTTATAGTGCAATACCTGAAACTGCTGCATGGTTCTGAATATCCTGTCATAAGAGT